>JAHENE010000308.1 GCA_024643305.1 Thiobacillaceae bacterium
AAAAGAATCTCTGAACTGGAAGGAAAGAAACAATCATGACGACGATGAACATTCAGGACGTGATGCGGCATTTGCCGCACCGCTATCCATTTCTGCTGGTGGACCGTGTGCTTGAATGCGAGCCTGGAAAAAACATTGTCGCGCTCAAGAACGTGACCATGAACGAACCGCACTTCCCTGGCCATTTCCCGCATTACCCCGTGATGCCAGGCGTGCTGATACTGGAGGCGCTTGCCCAGACGGCGGCAGTGCTGTCCTATGTAACCGAGAACAAGATCCCGGATGAGAATTCGGTGGTCTATTTTGCGGGCATCGATGGCGCCCGCTTCAAGAGACCCGTGGTGCCGGGTGACCAGTTGATTCTCAAGGTCGAAATCCTGCGCAACATGCGCGGCATCTGGAAATACGCCACGCGTGCAGAAGTGGACGGCGAAGTGGTGGCCGAAGCCGAGATGATGGCCGCACTCAGGGACATGTAATGCCCCAGATTCACCCCACTGCAATCATCGAACAAGGCGCACAGCTTGCGGCAGATGTCAGCATCGGGCCTTATGCCGTCATCGGCCCGCATGTAGAGATCGGCGAAGGCACGACGGTCGGCGCACATGCCGTGATTACCGGCCATACCAGAATTGGCAAGCGCAACCGCATATTCCAGTTTGTTTCGCTGGGCGAAATCCCGCAGGACAAGAAATACGCAGGCGAACCGACGCGGCTGGAAATCGGCGACGACAACACTATCCGCGAATTCTGCACCTTCAATACCGGCACCGCACAGGACGAGGGCGTGACCCGCGTCGGCAACAACAACTGGGTCATGGCCTATGTGCATATCGCGCATGACTGCATGGTGGGCGACAACACCGTGCTGGCCAACAATACGACACTCGCCGGGCATGTTGAAGTCGGCGATCACGTCATTCTGGGTGGACTGACGGCAGTGCATCAGTTTTGCAAGATCGGCGCGCATGTCATCACCGGCGGCGGCAGCATCGTTTACAAGGACATCCCGCCTTATGTCATGGCAGCAGGCCAGCCAGCAAAACCGCATGGCCTGAATAGCGAGGGCCTCAAACGGCGTGGTTTTTCAGCGGAAGCATTGGCGACGCTCAAACGCGCCTACAAGATTCTCTACCGGGACGGCTTGACCCTTCAGGAAGCGCTGGCGCAGCTTGACGCAATCGAAGCACCCGAAGTTGACTTGCTGACCAGCTTTTTGCGCAGGGCCGAGCGCGGAATAATACGTTGAGCACAGTTGGCCTAATCGCTGGCGAAGCCTCCGGCGACCTGCTGGGGGCAGAACTGATCCAGGCCCTTCAGCAGAAATACCCCGATTTTCAGTTTGAAGGCATTGCCGGGCCGCGCATGGTCGCGGCGGGTGCGCATGCTTTGGCATCCTGCGAACGCTTGTCGGTCAACGGCTACGTGGAAGTGCTGCGGCACTTGCCCGATCTGCTGAAGTTGCGCCGCGAAATCGTGCAGCATTTTCTTGAACATCCTCCCAAGGTGTTTGTCGGCATCGACGCGCCCGACTTCAATTTTGGCGTGGAAGCCAAACTCAAGGCAGCAGGCATTCCTGCGGTGCATTTCGTCAGCCCATCGATCTGGGCCTGGCGCGGCGAACGCATCCACAAGATCAAACATGCCGTCTCCCACATGCTGGTGGTGTTTCCTTTCGAGGAACAGCTCTACAAGGATGCTGGAATCCCGGTGACTTATGTCGGCCATCCGCTGGCGGACAGAATACCCATGGAACCGGACATGGCCGCCGCCAGAAAAGCACTCGACATGAGCGAAGCGGGTACGGTTGTTGCCCTGCTTCCCGGGTCGCGACAGGGCGAGGTCAAACGGCTGGCTCCCATCATGCTGGAGTCGGCTCGTCGAATTCTGGAAAAAAAGCCATCAGCGCAATTCCTGATCCCAGCCGCAACCGAGGCGGTGGAAGGCATCCTGAATGAAATGGCAGGAGCATCCGGGTTGCCAATCAAGGTGTTGAAAGGTCAATCCCAACTGGCGATGACAGCTGCCGATGTGGTGGTGCTAGCCTCCGGAACGGCAACACTTGAAGCCGCGCTGCTCAAGAAGCCCATGGTCATCACCTACAAGGTGCCGGCCATCACGGCATGGCTGGCGAAACGAAAGTTGTATCTGCCTTATGTCGGCCTGCCCAACATCCTGCTCAAGCAGTTTGCCGTGCCGGAATTGCTTCAGGAAAATGCCACGCCGAAAAAACTTTCCCAAGCTGTGCTGGGCTGGCTGGACTCACCCGAGCGCTGTGACGAATTGCGGAAAGAGTTTCTCGCCTTGCACGAATCGCTACGCTGCAACGCCAGCGAGCGCATCGCCCATGCGCTGACAGATTATTTGAAGTAATAGTTTTGGCTCTGAGAGACTGCATATGAACTTACCCACGAACAATGGACAGTCGGATCAGGCGGTTGTTGCTTCCTCAAAAGCCAGCGGGGCCACGTAGTTCAGGGTTGAGTGGCGTCGCTGACGGTTATAAAACACTTCCATGTA
>JAHENE010000309.1 GCA_024643305.1 Thiobacillaceae bacterium
CGCTACGAAAACGTTGTGGCTGAAGTTCGCGAGTTTCTTGCTGGCCGTATTGCTGCCTGTGAGGCTGCAGGCCTGGCACGGTCCAGGATGGTGATCGATCCGGGATTTGGTTTTGGCAAGTCGCTGGCGCACAATCTCGCCTTGTTGAAGAATCTGGACAAACTGGCTGATCTGGGCGTGCCTCTATTGGCAGGGATGTCACGAAAATCCATGCTGGGCTTATTGACCGGCAGGCCTGTCGAACAGCGCGAATATGCTGGTATTACAGCCCATCTGGCGGCAGTGGCCCGTGGTGCATCCATTGTGCGGGTGCATGATGCGGCTGCCATGAAAGATGCGCTAACAGTGTGGGAAGCGCTTAAGGGAGCAGAATAAGAGTGAGTCGCAAATATTTCGGTACTGACGGTGTGCGTGGGCGGGTGGGCAAGTCGCCCATCACGCCTGACTTTGTCATGCGTTTGGGTTATGCCGCCGGCAAGGTGTTGGCCTCCGACCGCAGCGTGCTGTTGCCCGGACAGCATCCGACTGTGCTGGTTGGCAAAGATACCCGTATTTCCGGCTACATGCTGGAGTCTGCATTAACTGCTGGCTTCACCGCCGCAGGTGTGCACGTCAACCTCACCGGCCCGTTGCCGACCCCTGGCATTGCCTACCTGACACGGGCATTGCGCCTGCAGGCCGGGGTGGTGATTTCAGCTTCACACAATCCTTTTGAGGATAATGGCATCAAGTTCTTCTCGGGTAGCGGGCAAAAACTGCCTGATGCGACAGAGCATGAGATCGAAGCCATGCTCGATAACGAAATCGAGACCGCACATTCCAGCGAGCTGGGGCGCGCTCGCCGCATCGACGACGCAGCCGCGCGTTACATCGAATTCTGCAAGAGCAGCTTTCCATTCGAGATGGATTTGCGCGGCATGCGCATTGTGGTCGACTGCGCCCATGGCGCTACCTATCATGTCGCGCCGCACGTGCTCCATGAACTGGGGGCGGAAGTCATCACCATAGGCACCGAGCCTAATGGCCTGAATATAAATGCCGAATGTGGCGCTACGCACACAGCAACGCTGTCAGCCGCGGTCAAGCAACACCAGGCTGATATTGGCATCGCGCTGGACGGCGATGGCGATCGCCTGATGATGGCCGACCGCGATGGACGGATTTTCGATGGGGATCAGCTGGTTTACATCATTGCGCGTCATCGGGTCGAGAGCGGCATCATGAAGGGCGGCGTGTGCGGGACCTTGATGACAAATCTGGGCATGGAGCATGCACTGGGCCGGCTGAATCTGCCATTTGCGCGTGCCCAGGTGGGCGATCGTTATGTGCTGGAGATGCTGCAGGAGAAGGGCTGGCAGTTGGGCGGCGAGACTTCCGGACATATTCTGTGCATGGACAAGCACACCACTGGCGATGGCATTATTTCCGCATTGCAGGTACTGAAAGCACTTAAGGACAGCGGTTCCAGTCTGGCCGAGTATTCACGTGATCTGACACTCTACCCGCAGGTGATGATCAATGTGCCCATCGACAAACGTGTTGATCTCGCCAGCGAACGGGTTGTGAAAGAGGCCGAAGAAAAAGCCAGGGCCGATATGGGCAAGGAGGGCCGCATCGTTCTGCGCCCGTCAGGTACCGAGCCGCTTATCCGCGTCATGGTTGAGTCACCATCGGAAGCCACGGCCCGCAAGTGGGCAGAATATATTGCAGGTTCAGTAAAAACCGCCGCTACTTGAGCTTACCAAGTTATTTCCCGTCCATTGCCGATGTATTACATGCCTTGCCTTAAACGAAATGACATAAATCTGTAATATTGGGTCATTAGTATGGCATCGTCGCCCTTGCGGCAACGTTGACTCATTACTACTGGAGATATTACATGCGTACTTTCAACAAACTGGCCCAAAGCGCCGTGGTTGCCACCTTGGGCCTGGCTTTTTCGGTTTCCGCCTTTGCCGCCGACATTACGGGTGCGGGCGCAACCTTCCCTTATGCTGTTTATACCAAGTGGGCTGAAGCATATCAGGCGGCCACTGGCGGTAAAGTAAATTATCAGGGTATTGGTTCTTCTGGCGGCATCAAGCAGATCAAGGCCAAGACCGTTGATTTCGGCGGGACGGATGCACCGTTGGACGAATCCGAGCTTGATGCCGCTGGTCTGGTGCAGTTTCCCACCGTCATGGGTGGTGTCACCATTGTGATTAACCTGCCCGGCTTCAAGTCCGGCCAGCTGAAACTGGATGGCGTCACCGCTGCCGATATCTTCCGTGGGGCCATCACCAAGTGGAACGATTCCGCCATTGCCAAACTGAACCCTGGCGTCAAGCTTCCCAGCACTCCTGTTACCATCGCCCATCGTTCCGATGGTTCCGGCACCACTTTTGTTTTCACCAATTATCTGGCCAAGCAGTCGACAGCTTTCAAACGCGACGTCGGTGCAGACAAGGTTGGCAACTGGCCGGCTAATGCAGTGGGTGGCAAGGGTAATCCGGGTGTTGCCGCCAATGTGAGCAAGATT
>JAHENE010000065.1 GCA_024643305.1 Thiobacillaceae bacterium
ACCGTGGTCCAAGGACGTGACCAGCGCGCCCAGGCCACGTCCATCTTGCCGGACAGCAGCGCAGCAATGGAAAAGGCGAAGGCCACTGCAAAACCGACATACCCCATGTACAGCATCGGTGGATGGATGATCATGCCCCAGTCCTGCAACAGCGGATTCATGTCGTTGCCATCCATGGCAGCTGGCAGCAGACGCTCGAAGGGATTGGAGGTGGTCAGCAGAAAAGACAGGAAACCCACGGAGATCAGGCCCATGATGCCGATGACGCGCGCCGCCATATCTTCCGGCAGGTGGCGGGAAAACACCGATACCGCCGTGGACCAGAAGCCGAGGATCAACACCCACAACAGCATCGAGCCTTCATGCGAACCCCAAGTGGCGGTGAAGCGATAGACCTCGGGCAATTGCGAAAACGAGTTCTTCGCCACGTTCAACACCGAGAAATCGTTGGTGAGGAATGAATAGGCAAGGCAGCCAAAGGCGAGGGCTACAAACACGAACTGGCCTTGCGCAGCGGGACGGGCCACCCCCATCAAAGTGAGATTGCCCCGATGCGCTCCATAGAGCGGCAGGATGGACTGGGTCAGCGCCAACAGTAACGCAATAATCAGGGCGAAATGGCCAAGTTCCGGAATCATGCTTACTCCTTCATGCTGCTAGAAAAGATGCCGGCCTCTAGAGGCTCGGCATCTCGGGATATCAAAATTATTTCGCTAACGTTTTCTGCGCCTTCTGTGCCTGTTCCAGGGCACTGGCGGCTTCAGGCGGCATGTAATTCTCGTCGTGCTTGGCAAGAACCTGCGTGGCGGTGAACACGCCATCGCTGCCCAGTTTGCCTTCTGCCACGACACCTTTACCTTCCTTGAACAAATCGGGAAGGATGCCGGTATAGCTTATCGGAATGGATTTAGCGGTATCGGTGACCACAAAGGAAACGGTCAGGCCACCCGGGTGACGTTTCAGACTCCCCTCCTCCACCAGGCCGCCGATGCGGAAAGCGCGACTGGTCGGCGCTTCGCCATTGGCGATCTGGGTCGGCGAGAAAAAGAACACCAGATTGCTGTTGAACGCATTCAGAACCAGCGCCACTGCAATACCCAAGGCAGCAACGATCAAGGCAATCAAGGCGAGTTTTCTGTGACGGGGTTTCATTCTTTTTGAAGCCTTTAGGTACGTTTGGCAGCCAGCCAACCAAGACTGGATCGCGTGTAAGAATATAACACGCCAAGCCTATAGAGGCGTACCTATAGAGGTGTACAAGCTCATTTAGGTTCCCACTCCTTCATACGCTTGAGCCGTTGCCAAGTCTGCAGACGATGTCGGCGCACTAGCCAGATTTCCCCTGCGATACAAATCAGGGTCATGCCAAACGAGCCCCAGACATAAAGGCCATAACCGCCCATTTTCCAGAAGGCGTCCCAGCTTTCCCAGATCATGGCTTGCCCTCCAGCAGCGCACGCACCCAGTCCGTTTGCCGCTCGCGCTCAAGCACCAGTGAGCGTGCGCGCACCAAGGCGACGGCGATGGCATACATCCAGGCGGCAAGCGCCATGACCAGCATCGCCCACAACATGATGTGCGCCATGGATGGGGCGCGGGTAAGACTGACCGATGAACCCTGATGCAGGGTGTTCCACCATTTGACCGAGAAATAGATGATCGGCACATTGATGACGCCAACAAGATTGAGCAACGCCCCGGCACGGTCGGAGCGGCGCGGATCATCGATTGCCGCCTGTAAAGCCATGACGCCGACATAAAGAAAAAACAGGATCAGTTCAGAAGTAAGCCGCGCGTCCCACACCCACCATGCGCCCCACATCGGCTTGCCCCAGAAGGCACCGGTCCACAGGGCGACAAAGGTAAACATGGCTCCCGTGGGCGCCAGCGCTCGCGCCATGATGAACGACAGGCGCGTATTCCATGCTAGGCCGATAGCCGACCAGAAGGCCATGACGACATAGATGAACATCGACATCCAGGCTGCCGGCACGTGGATGAAAATGATGCGGTAACCCTCGCCTTGCTGAAAATCGGTGGGCGCCACGAAAAAGCTGATGTAAAGACCAACGACGGCAAGAATGAATGCCAGGGCCGAAAACAACGGGATAAGTTTCCCGGCCAGAGGATAGAAAGTCGAAGGCGAGGCGTAATAGTACAAATTCAAATGTCTACTCCACTGAAACTCTTAGCGCCATTGCGCTCACCCACGGAGCCAGCAACAGCGACATCATCAGAAATGCGCCAAGCAGCGAAAGCTGCGCTTCCGAACCTGTGCCGGAGAGTATACCTTCCACGGCCCCGGCGCCGAAAATCAGGGCAGGCACGTAAAGCGGCAGGATCAGCAAGGTAACCAACACGCCGCCGCCCCGCAGCCCCAGCGTCAATGCGGCCCCGATGCTGCCAAGCAGAGACAGGATAGGCGTCCCGATAGCCAGCGACAGGACCAGCATCCACAGTGCCTCATTCGGCAAATTGAACTGAATCCCCAACACTGGCGCAATGACCAGCAGTGGAATGCCGTTGATGATCCAGTGCGCGATTGCCTTGCCCAAAGTCAGCAGGCTGGTTGGATAGGGTGACAGGAGCATTTGTTCCAGGGTGCCATCGCGATAATCGTCGGCGAACAAGCGGTCCAGCGACAACAATGAGGCGAGCAGCGCCGCCACCCAGACAACGCCGGGACCGATGGTCCGCAGCATGGTCGGCTCCGGCCCGACGCCTAATGGAAACATGCTCACCACCATGACAAAAAAGAATTGCGCGGTCAGCCAGTCGCCGCGTCGGCGCGCCGCCAGCAACACATCGCGGCGAATGACGGTGAAGAAAAATTTCAGCATGGGAACACCGGCACGCTCAGTCCCCCACCGACAGGGTTTTTTGCGTCAAGCCATCGAGCGCCAGGGGTTGATGGGTTGTCACGATCACCATGCCGCCCGCCACAACATGATCGCGGATCATCTGCTCAACCATCGCCACGCCATTCACGTCCAGCCCAGTCAGGGGCTCGTCGAGAATCCACAGCAGCGCGCCGGCCGTCATCAGCCCCGCCAGTGCAACGCGCCTGCGTTGACCGAAGGACAGCACGCGGGCGGGAATATCCATGCAGCGCGACAAACCCACCTGCTCAAGGGCCGTTGTTGCTGTCGCCATATCCAGATCACGTCCGCCCAATGCTGCAGCCAACCGCAGATTCTCTACAGGCGTGAGGTCATCCTTGATACCGTTGGCATGGCCAAGATAGGACATCTCGCGGCCATATTGTTCTTGCGCCTGATTGATGGGCTCGCCTCGCCAGCGCACAACACCGGCGGCCGGGGCAGACAACCCGCAGAGGATGCGCAACAGACTGGTCTTGCCACGGCCATTCCCGCCTCGTACCAGCAAGGCTTCGCCATTTTCCAGTTCGAAACCCAGATTCTTGAACAGCAGACGCTCGCCGCGTTCGCATGCTAGGTCATTGGCAATAAGCATACCTGGGGTCATTGATGGCAATCGTAAAACACAGCGTGGAGCTTATCTTAAACATTGACACTTGACACCAACAACCGCATAGCCAAAGGGGTCGTGTTGGCGATGATTCTGGCCCATATGAAGGGTATTGAGCATTTACCGAAAGACAATAAATAGTTTCAGTTGGAAGGTCCTTGCAACTTTGTGCCTCAAAACCCGAGCTGTTTAGTAAGGTTTTTTGTTGCTAATAAACTTCATCATTGGGCGACACACAAAAAAATTATTGATTACCCAAATAAACACATTGTTTTAATCAACGCAACGTACTTAAATTGGACCATTAAGTCTTCTTAATTAAATTGCATCAATACTAAGCCTAAGGGGTAATCAAATGGCATCACAAATCCACCACAAAACTCTTTTCGGTACTCTCACCGCAGCCCTTGTTTTCAGTTTCTCATCCAACGTGCTGGCTATCGATGCTGAAGCAGCGAAGACTACCGCGCGCCAGAATGGCTGCTTCAAGTGTCACGCTACCGAAAAAGAGAAAGATGGTCCTGCCTACAGCAAAGTAGCTGCCAAGTACCGCACCAACGGCAAATCAGCAGCCGAGAATGAGCAGCGGCTCATAACCCATATCACTTCGGGTGAAATGGCCAAGTTTCCTGATGGTCACGAAGAAGAACACAAAATCATCAAGACCAAGGATCAGGCTGAAATCAAGAACCTGATCGGCTGGATACTCTCGCTTTAGGGCAGTGAAGCAGGTCTTGAGGGCATATCACCCCCACAAATAAATTAGAAAGTGCCCACTGGGCAAGGGAGAAAAAATGAGAATCTTGCAGAAAACTGCATTAATTAGCACATTGCTTGGTAGCTTGGGCTTAGGATCATCTTTTGCATTGGCGGCGGATACTCCGGCAGCCGGCGCCATGTCTACCGCCAAGGATATAGTCTTAAGGGGCGATGCAAAATGCACGCGCTGCCACGACGAAAGCGACGAGCCCAGGATTCTCACCATCGGCCTAACGCGCCATGGCGTGAAGGGAGACAGCCGCACGCCGACCTGTACGTCTTGCCACGGTGACAGTGACTCCCACGTGGACAAAACCGGAAGTGGCGATCGGCCTGCCCCGGATCGAGTTTTCAACAAGACCACCCCTGCCGACTCGAAAAATGCCCCATGCCTAAGCTGCCACGAGAAATCGTTTGCCAGAACCCACTGGGCCGGTAGTGCCCACCAGGTTAATGACGTGGCTTGCGTAAGTTGCCATGGCATTCACAACAACGGCCATGACAAAGTGCGCGAAAAGCGTACCCAAGCGGAAGTGTGTTTCACCTGCCACAAGGAGCAGCGCGCGGACAGCCACAAAATATCGCATCACCCCATCGGTGAAGGCAAAGTGGTCTGTTCCGACTGCCACAACCCCCATGGCTCGGCTGGTCCCAAGTTGCTCAAAAAGAACACGGTGACCGAAACCTGCACCCTCTGCCATGCCGAAAAGCGCGGACCCTTCCTGTGGGAGCATCAGCCGGTGTCCGAAGACTGCACCAACTGCCACACCCCACACGGCTCTAACATCACGCCGTTGCTCAAGTCGCGCCCACCATTCCTGTGTCAGGAGTGCCATGATGCCCCGCACCAGGCTGGAAACCCAGTCGGCCCTGCGGCTGCAGGCAAATATCCGGGTTCACCTTTTACTGGCAGCCCAAGCTCGGGACGAACAGGTCGTGCCTGTCTGAATTGCCACGTTCAGATTCATGGCGGGAATAGTCCGGCTGGCGGCTACCGTCAACGCTAAAAGTTGAGAACGGGAGATAAACATGAAAATGCATGACAGAAAAATGCGGGTTAGCGTGTTGGCCCTTGCTGTGGAAGGTGCGCTGCTTGCGATGTGCGCTGCGACCGCCCAAGCCGAGGATGATGAAGTTGCTGCATTGATCATGCCGACCAATTACATTGAACTGGGCGCATCGTATACCTCCGACAGTTCTGCAAAGTTCGGCGAATACACGGGTTTGAACGACTCTGGTCTTGATCTGATTGGCAATTTCAATGTCAGCGGCGGAGACGCTTATGGCGATGGCAATGGCACCACCCGTTGGACAGTCAAGGGAACTGACCTCGGCCTGACCTCACGCTCGCTGGATGCGTCGATGAGCAACCAGGGCAAGTGGAACCTCGAAATTGGCTACGACGAATTACGCCATAACCTCACGGATGGCTATCAAACCCCTTATCTGGGGAAGATGGGGGGCAATAACTTTGTCCTGCCTGCCACTTTTGGTGTGGTTGGGGGCGATACGAATTCGCTTAGCCTTGACCAACAAGAGGCCTTCCACACAGTGGAAGTCGGCACTTCCAGAAAGAATATGTCTTTCAGAGCTGGCTACATCTTCAATCCCCAATGGGATGTCAAGCTCGACTTTAACCATCTGGATCAGTCAGGCGCGAAATTGATGGCGTTCGGCACTGACCCAATATCTGGCGGCGACGATGAGAAGGTCCTGGTCCTGCCCAACCCAACCAATTATCAGACCGACACGGTCAATCTGGCTCTGAACTGGAAGGGTGACAAAGGTCATGTGACGGGCGCTTATTTTGGCTCCTTCTTTCGTGACGGCTATCGAAGCGTGATGTTTCAAAACTTCATGATTAATAACGGGGGGCAGGAGATGACCACCCCCCCAAGCAATGATTTACATCAGCTGAACCTGACCGGCGGCTATGCCTTCTCGCCACAAACAAAATTGGCCGGTGGCCTCTCTTATGGACGCAACACCCAGAATGACGCCTTTGTAGATTCGGCGCTTATGAATGGGGGATTGGGCAATCTGCCGAGGTCCTCGCTAGACGGATTGGTTGTAACCACCCACGCAGACCTCAAACTCACCAATCAGACCACCAAGGACCTGACACTTGCTGCAGGGATCACATACAACGAGCGGAACAACAAAACCGACTCCGTTCTTTATGACTTCTTTTCGATTAGCGGTTCCAACCGGGGCGTGTATTCGAATACCCCGCTCAGCAATCGAAAAACACTAGTGGAACTGTCTGGCGATTACCGTCTGGACAAAAACCAGCATATCCGTTTGGACTACAACCATGAGGACGTCAAACGCTGGTGCGACAAATATGCAGGCAATGCTTCCACCGGAATTACGAACGCCAACCCTCCCCTCGGTGGTCCCTACACCATCTACGGGGCAAACGGAAACTGCGTAGTGGCGACCGGCAGCAAGGATGACAAACTCGGCATCACCTACAAGCTCAAGGCGAGTGATGATGTGAACCTGAACGCGGGCTATTCCTACAGCGATCGCAGGACAGATTCAGATCCAAACGCGATTGTTGCCATGATCAGCAGGGACGGTGGCTCAATAGCCGGGATAAATGGAGGCGACTATATCGGCTTCTATCCCTATTTCGATGCCACCAGAAGGCAGCAGTTGGTAAAAGCAGGTGTCAACTGGCAGGCAAACGACAAGCTGTCGCTGAGTTTTGGGGGGCGTTACACCAATGACGATTACTATGACTCGACTTACGGTGTGCAGAAAGGCAATTCGTGGAGCTTGAATCTTGATGTCACTTACAGCCTTAACGAAAATGGATCGGTATCTGCCTATACGACCAAGCAGCACCGTGAGCGGGAAATGACGAACGTCCAATCGTCCACCACAACACCCTGGAATACCTGGACAAACACGCTCAAAGACAACGATTTCACTGTTGGGCTCGGTGCCAAGCAGGGGGGGTTGATGGGCGGAAAGCTGGAACTCTCCGGCGATTTGACCTATTCGCTGGGCGAAACCGACTATGGCACTGTGCTTCACTACTCAACAGCTACACCGTGTACTGATCCCACCCAACTGACCTGCGGCGATCTTCCGACCATTTATAACCGAATGATTGAACTCAAGATCAGCGGTAGCTATCAGGTTGATAAGAGCGCCAAAGTGATATTGGGCCTCATCCATAAACAGTTGAGGAGCAATGACTATTTCTACAACGGTTATCAGTATGGTTACACGCCGTCTTCGGTGTTGCACACCAACCAGCAGTCGGGCAGCTACTCGATTAATGCAGTCGCGGCAAGCTACCAATATTGGTTTAGATAAGATCACCTGCGGCAGGCGACAGACAACGGGACACCATATTTTATGGGTTTCGCCCCGTTTCTCAGCCCGGCCAACAGGCATAGCAATCATTAACAACCATCGTCGATACGGAGCGTTTCATGGATAACAATAAACCTGGTTTCATCAAACGCGTGTGGAGTGTGCTGAAAAAACCCAGCACCAAATATTCCCTGTTGGCGCTGCTTGTGGTTGGATTCTTCTCCGGCATCATCTTTTGGGGCGGCTTTAATACCGCCATGGAAGCCACGAATAGTTTGGCCTTCTGTACTTCCTGTCATGAGATGCGAGACACCGTATACCAGGAATACAAGGAGACCATTCATTATTCCAATCGCACTGGCGTGCGCGCCATCTGTTCAGATTGCCACGTGCCCAAGGACTGGATTCATAAAGTGGCGCGCAAGGCTCAGGCAACGTTCAAGGAACTCCCCCACAAGATCCTGGGATCGATTAACACCCCTGAAAAATTCGAAGCCAAACGCATGGAACTGGCGACGAATGAGTGGAACCACATGAAGGCCACTGATTCACGCGAATGCCGCAACTGCCATAGTTTCGAAGGCATGAATGCGAAAAAGCAGAGGCCCAGTGCGCAGAAAAAACACGCCGAAGCGCAGAAGGAAGGCAAAACCTGCATTGATTGCCACAAGGGCATCGCGCACTTGCTACCCAAAGAGTACGTCGACCCCGACGAAGAAGAGTAATTTATCTGGCTGCCCCACGCTGATACCTGCGCGGGGCAGCCCTGAAGTTCTTATGATTTCAATTGTGTTCTTGTGGCTTATACACGCCTGACACGAATTTCGAATTCTGCCATGGCACACCAAACCAAGTAACGGCAAGAATCAATGCCACTGACCACCCATCTCGATATGGTCAGCACTGTAGCGTTGATTTTTTCGGGGCCAATTACAAAGCTGGTGATCCACGCCAAGGGGGAGAAATATGCGCCCTGGCTCGGCTCGTACCATTGATGACCAAGCTTCGACCGGGTTGATGCGTTTTGCGGACCAGTTCGAAATTGAGCAGTCTATTTTTGTTTCGTCCGGATTCGTAGAGATCCAGCCGAGCGATCACTATATTGGCCGAAACCGTGATGCGCTCGGAGGATCTTGACAGGTCTGAGGCCCAAGCTTCAATGGAACGCGCTCAAGAGGCCATGACACACTCTGCTACTCCTGCGGACTGCGACAAGTTAATGCCCGAACTAAAAATGGAAATAGCACTTTTGCGTGCGATTAATATGATTCGCAGAAAGTGAATCCACCGACCGAGAAATAGACCGCGTGGGTGATACACATCAACGCGGCTTTCGTTTGACTACCTTGATTACTGCCGTTTATTTTTAGCTAACCGCTTCCACGTCGCCACCACCGTGTCCGGGTTGAGCGACAAGGTTTCTATCCCCTGCTCCAGCAGCCACTCTGCAAAATCGGGGTGATCTGACGGTCCCTGGCCGCAAATGCCAATGTACTTGCCACGGCGTTTGCAGATGGCAATGACTTCGCTCAGGAGTTTCTTCACTGCGGGATTGCGCTCGTCAAAACTGCCTGCCACCAAAGCCGAATCACGGTCTACCCCCAAGGTCAGTTGAGTCAGGTCATT
>JAHENE010000310.1 GCA_024643305.1 Thiobacillaceae bacterium
CCCCAGATGGCCAGACACACGGCAATGACCGGAGCAGCAGTGGACTTCATCGATACGCCCAGGCCGGCAATGATGTTGGTGCCATGACCGGTGGTGGAAGCCTGCGCAATGTGGCGCACCGGTGCATATTCCGTAGCGGTGTAGTACTCGGTGATCACCACCATGGCGGCCGTCAGGACCAGCCCGATGAGCGATGCGTAGAACAGGCTCATGCTGGACACGGTTGCATCGCCAATCATGATGCCTTCGCCGAACATCTTTTTCGTCACCACGTAAAAGGCCGGAACGGCCAGCGCGCCGGCAACCATCAATCCGCGATACAGCGCGTTCATGATCTTGCCGCCTTCACGGGCTTTCACGAAGAAAGTGCCGATGATGGAAGCGATGATGGAAACGCCACCAAGAACCAGCGGGTAGACCACGGCATTGGCCGCGCTCTCGCTCGCTACCATCAAGCCGCCCAGCAGCATGGTGGCGATGATGGTCACGGCGTATGTCTCAAACAGGTCGGCAGCCATGCCGGCACAGTCGCCCACGTTGTCGCCCACGTTGTCGGCGATCACCGCAGGGTTGCGCGGATCGTCCTCCGGAATGCCGGCCTCGACCTTGCCCACGAGGTCGGCGCCAACGTCCGCACCCTTGGTGAAAATGCCGCCGCCCAGACGCGCGAAGATGGAAATCAGCGATCCGCCGAAGCCGAGGCCGACCAGCGCATGCACGGCATCCATGCTACTCATGCCCATGCCCTGAAGCACGGCGTAGTAGCCGGCCACACCCAGCAGGCCCAGGCCCACCACCAGCATGCCGGTGATGGCACCGCCCTTGAAGGCAATGTTGAGCGCAGCATTAAGTCCGTTATACGCAGCCTGTGCGGTGCGCACATTGGCGCGCACCGACACGTTCATGCCGATGAAACCGGCTGCACCGGAGAGAATGGCGCCAATCGCAAAACCGATGGCAGTTGGCCAGCCGATTTTCGACAATCCAATCACCAGGAAAAGCACCACCCCAACAATGGCAATCGTCGTGTACTGACGTTTGAGATAGGCCTGAGCACCTTCCTGCACTGCAGCGGAAATCGCCTGCATGCGCTCGTTGCCCGCAGGCTGCGCCAGAATCCAGCGGCTGGAAATAATTCCGTACAGAATGGCCACGCCCGCGCACAACAGGGCCAGCATGATTGCACTGCTCATGGTACCTCCCCTTCTTTCCCCAGTTAATACAACAAAAAACGGCAGCCGAAGCCGCCGTTAATAATCTCTTCCAACTGCCAGGCCACCCATGAAACGGGTACCTGGCTCAAAACCAAAAATCTGCTGCAGATTGAGCTCGCGGATCAGGCTGTCCACAACATCCTGTCCATGCTCCCTCTGCACTTCGGACAAGATCAGCTTGGCGGAATTGGCGTTGTAAAACCCGCCAAAATCCGCTTGTACCTTAAGCAACTGTCTTGCCCTGTCTGTGGTCATGAATCAGAGTTTGAACACTGGCAGCTTCTTGGCCACCGCCACGTTTTTCAGCGTCACGTACACCGGCATGCCGTCCTTGCCATATTTTGGATAGTCCTCGCCCTGGATCAGCGGCGTCAGGTAACGCTTGCACTTCTCGGTAATGCCGTAGCCGTCCTTGCTGATGAAATCGCGCGGCATGAACTTCTCGACGTTGGCAACCTTGGACAACGGCGCCATACCGATCTTGTACTTGTAGGGCGCATCGGAAATGCGGTCCACGGTCGGCATCACAGAGTTGTGGCCCTTCACAGCCAGTTCCACGGCCTTCTGGCCCAGTTCGTAGGCCTGCTTCACATCGGTCTTGGAAGCGATGTGGCGTGCGGCGCGCTGCAGGTAATCGGCAACAGCCCAGTGGAACTTGTAGCCGAGCGCGTCCTTGATCATGTTGGCAACCACGGGGGCGGCGCCGCCCAATTGCGCGTGGCCGAAAGCGTCGCGTGTGCCCTGCTCGGCCAGGAAGCGGCCGTCGGGGTAATGGCAGCCTTCGGAAACCACGATCGTGCAGTAACCAAATTCCTTGACCTTCTTGTTGACGACGGCAAGGAATTTCTTCTGGTCAAACTCGATTTCCGGGAACAGGATCACAACGGGAATTCCCTGGTCTGCAACCAAACCGCCGGCGGCGGCGATCCAGCCGGCGTGGCGCCCCATCACTTCAACCACGAAAATCTTGGTCGAGGTCTTGGCCATGGAACGCACGTCGTAGGACGCTTCCAGGGTCGAAACGGCGATGTACTTGGCCACCGAGCCGAAGCCGGGGCAGCAGTCGGTAATGGGCAAGTCGTTGTCCACCGTCTTGGGCACGTGGATGGCTTGCACCGGGTAGCCCATCTTTTCGGACAGCTGTGACACCTTGTAGCAGGTATCGGCGGAGTCGCCGCCGCCGTTGTAGAAGAAGTAGCCGATATTGTGTGCCTTGAACACTTCGATCAAACGCTCGTATTCGCGCTTGTTGGCTTCCAGCGACTTCAGCTTGAAGCGGCAGGAACCGAAAGCG
>JAHENE010000066.1 GCA_024643305.1 Thiobacillaceae bacterium
CGCACAAGCCCCTTCCATTAACCACAAACCAATAAATAACAAATAGTTATGAAACAGAAACCGGTGTTATACACCTTCAACCAACCTAAATATACACCTGCACAGGTGTATATTTCACGTTGGGCATATCACTATAACTAGGAGGCAATATGCAAAAATTCAAAGTCTCAGCTTGGCCTGTAGACCCGAGTGATTGGAAAGAAAATCCAAAGTGGGAAGTCATAATTTCTGCTGATTTTGAGGGGGATGCGTACTCTCAAGGGCTTGCTCAGTTTCGCGCTTATTGCGCAGATCACGAGCTTCAATCTGAAGATTTTCAAGTTCGCTCTGGTTCACTTTGAAAAAACTCTCGATTGCTTTATGGACTGCCTCTTCAGGGTCTTCTTTCCATAGACCAAGTGCATTTTTTTCTCCTATTATTGCGGCATGGAACAAGACATTCCCGCTCCTCTTTGATATTCCATCGACCTCTATTCGCAATTCGTATTTCATCGTTTGCCCAACCTATCAGTCAAGTGGGACGCCGCTAAAGCGGCGCCCCTTACTTCTACGTTAGCGGGCTTTAGCCTCAGCAATCTCACCATCGGTTGCTAGTCTAAAATCATCTGGGTTCGTCGCGTCAAGGTAGCTAAACGGTTGCGGGTTGTCCGTGTCGTGATCGAACACAGGAGAGCACCCTACATGCTCGCCAACCCCAAACACCCAGTCACCCTCCTTAAACTTCGCCTTAACAGCATCATACTTATTTGTGTCTGGACCGCTAACAAGCACATCAACTGGAGCGGCTACAGCGGCGTTTGTTTCGCTTTCCGTGGTTTTGTTTTCCATCGTCATTTCCTCTCATTCAGCGGCATTACGCGCCGCCCTGTTATGTAATTGTTAGCCACCACCAGCCTGAGCCAGTGGCGGCATCTGTTTAGTACACTCTGTCAGAGTTCCAGTCTTCGGCCAGCATATCAGTTTGTGAAGCAAGCCACGGCACTCGGCTCTTTGGTGCGGCCTCATTATCAGTCTCAAGGCCGGTTGTGTCGATGAAGATGTATGGGCTTGTCATTTTGCTATTTTCATCAGGCTTCTGTAACTCAATAGTAATACCTTTTCCATTCCACCCGTCACGCCAGCATTTGCGCCCAGCCTTCATTTCTTCAATCGCTCGTCCAAAGTTTGCATTTTTCATAGTTCAGTTACCTTTTTAAGTTGCAGCGGCCAACAAGTAATTCCACCGGACAGCGTTCCGCTGCGCCCACTTGCCGGTGAATAAAAGTGTTATACATCTCACTTCCCCCAAAAGTTACGTGGCCTTCCGGCTTCCGCAACCTCTATCGCCCTCCTGTGCAGCAATTTTTCCCGCCGCCTTTCCACATCCTCGGCGCGTATTCTGTCTGCTTCATCCTTTGGCAGAGAATTCAGCCATTCCTCACGCGCCTTGGCTTCTTCTACCATCGCCGCAGCCTGTACTAAAACCAGTCCAATATACATTTACGCCTCCATGTATAACACTACATGCAAGCCGACGCCTTCGGCGCGGCTTCATTCCTTGTTATGCGGCTGGCAGCGCCGCGCTGTTTCCACCAACCAATTCGCTAACTCTAGCGGCGTATATTCTCTTTCGCGCTGTGTGCAGCGAGCCGTTCCTGGTACTTGCCCGGTCATGCTCTTTGCGGCTCGCCCTGGCTTCTTTGGTGGCATTGGCGGCAAGTCCTTGGCGTCACACCCGCACACATACAAACGTGTCGGCTTATGCGCCACATGCCCAAAATCGTATTGGTCAATCTCCACCGTATAGCCTCCATATTCATCGCCAAACAAATCAAGTTCTGCTATCCGCATTTCTTTCCATAGTTCGCTTCCGCTTGGGTGTTCCAAAACACCGCCCCATTTTCTCACCATCGCAATCGCAAATCTTGCCAAGTCTTTCTCGTGCGGCTTTGGTTTTGCCATGTGCTTCAATACTCCCCATGCCCTGCATGGTGGGTGCGCTATTACTTGGCAACCGCCCTGCCAATTTCTTGCGTCCCTCAATTCGTCCCATACGTCAACATTTGGCAGCTGCTTATAGTTGCTGTCAGTCCTGGCAAACAAAATTGCTACAAAATCGCCGTATAACAAGGCGTTCAACCCCGCTCCCGTTGGTCGCTGGACGGCGCTGAAGCGCCGCCGGTTAACTCGTTGTTGGGCACCTTGGCGTCCTTGCATTGCTGGCATCGCTCAAATCTTCCGAAATCGTTCGATGTCAAGCGTACCAAGCGTTCGCAGCATTTCTTGCTTTCGCTTGGCTCTTTGAATGCGCGGCATCTGGCTATCTGCGAGTCCTGGCGAAAGAAGAAATTGCACTGGTCATACCCAGTCCTACAAAACTCACCGTCTGCCGAAATTTTCACCAAAACCATCATTCTTCGCTCCTGTTCGTAGCCCAACACGGCGGTCAACAAGACCGCCCGCAAGCGTCATTCGTTAATCGTTGCCCGTTGGTGGGCGGCTTGTTACCTCAATGTTAGATTACATTTTGATAGTGGCCGGGCGCTACTCCGACAACGGTTACTCCCCGTGCACGAGGGCCGTACTGCCATATCGCTTATCTAGTCTCGCTAGTGCGCTTATGCTTCCTGAACAATAGTGTGTCTGCTTCCCACACCGCACTATCAAAATGTAATCTAACAATCCATTCAAGGCGGACTGCTACGCAGCCGCTTAATTACACGTTCGACCCCAAGGTCAGCACGGGGAAAACTCCCCGTCCGTCAGGTAGCCGTGCCAGTTGCACGACCTGTGCAGGATCGACGGGCGCAGCGTCGGTGCTTCGACATTCCCGTTCCACGTCCAGCCGTGCGTGCCATCGTCGATGTTCAACCAGTCTTCCTGGCCACAACCGGGGCAGCAGTAGGCATACCCGCCCGGCTTGCCGTCTGGGTACGCGTGGTACGCGATGTCGCCCGGCTGGGCTTCTTGCGCGCGAATGTCGGTCACGAGTCGTGCCTTCATGGATTCCATTTCCTTTCACGGCCGCGTGGCCGAACTAATCATTCGAGCGGGACTGGCCGCATAAGGCCGCGTCCAGCCCCTCAATTCAGCCGTTAGGCACCAGCGCGAATACCACCCACCCTGGCTGCTGCTCGTAGGCAGTAACATACCCAATCGCGGCATCGTGCTTCCGTTTCGTGTATTTATCTACCTCACTACGGTAATAGCCCTTATCTGCCGGGTCGTATTCGAGCAAAGTCACGGTATCTCCGGCCTGAAAACCCCTGTCATCCTTACGAATCTCAAAGGTCTTGCGACCATCAATCACCGCCTCAAAATATGGCGGTAGTATTTTCAGTTCGTGGTGCATTCGTGCCCCCGTTTAAGTCAGTGCCCAACAAGTTAATCGAGCGGGGCCGTCGCTAAAGCGCCGGCCCCTCATTGCTGTCGTTCGGCGTCACGTTCTTTGCCTCATTCACACAGTTGGCGCATTGCGCCCCATCGGGGGCGTCAGTTTCTCCGACGTGAGTTCCGAGGAAGCCCATCAACCCACGAATTTGAGCCGCGTGCATGTAGCATGAATGCACGGGGCCAGTTGGGCAGTGCATAGTTACTGCGGCTGGGTAGTTTTCCACGATCAATCTCCTTTCTCAGTTTCACTAGAAGCCGAACCCGGCAGTCCAGCGGACGCCGTTCCGGCGCCGCTGACTTTTACGTTATGCCTCATGGTGTTCTTCGCCCGCCAAGTACACCTTTACCCCTACCCCTGCCATCGCGCCCTGCAATACCATCATCAGCATCGGGTAGCAAGCTTCCGATCCGCCTTCGCGGTACGTTTGCAAAAACTTGGCGCGAAGTTCCGGCGAAAAATGGTTGTTCGGCTGGCAGCATGCGAAATCCGGGCAGCATTCATCGCGCACATGGTTGTGCACGTTTTCACCTGCGGCCCATTTCTCAAGTTGTTCAAGTGGTTTCATTCCCGTTTCCCTTTATCGTCCGCTGAGGCATAACCCTGCGTTCCAGCGGAGGCTGCGCCATGAAGCGGCGCATCCCCGCTGAACTCCACGTTAGGGGCGTCCTCAGTTATGGTCACGCGAGCAAATCGCACCTTCGCCAGATGTTCCTCGATCACAAGTTATGCATCCTTCTCCATCAGCCAAGCCGTAATGTTGTCCTGACCTGTCGTCCGGTTGTAGTGGAAGCTCACATCAAGCAGTTTCAGGTCTGGGTACTTGTCCAGCATCTCGCCGCCGAAGTCTCGCGTCCACAGTTTTCCGGCGTGCTGGCGGTATTCGATCTCTCTGGGTTCCGGACTAAAGTATTCGGCAATCAGAATGTACCTGCCGGCCGTTTCGTACAGCTTCTCGTATGCGGTCTGCAGGTCTTCTGGCGCCATGTGGATCAGAACACCCTTGGTCATGGCGCAGTCATACTTCGGGAAGGTCATATTCAAGAATGAGCCTTGTAGCGCTAGAGCCGATTCGCACTTGTCCAGGTTCTTCTCCAGCATCTGGTATGCCAGCGGGTTAATGTCCACCCCAACCAGTGTCATTTTCGGTGCCAGTTCGTTCAGTGCCATCAGGTTCTCGCCAGAGCCTGCGCCAAACTCGATCAGCGAGTCGAACCACTCTGCGGCCATGAATGCTCTGGTGAAAAACCGCTTGTTTATCTCAATGCGGCCACGGTTGCGTTCGGTGTATTCATTACCGAATTCGCCCTGCCAGAATGCTTCTGTCTGCCTCATCCGTACATCCTTTCGTGCATTTCAAGTGCCCGGTTCCAGTCGTCCATGGTGTTGATGTCGCAGTCCCTGTCTTCATCAACTTCGATCATCGCCGTCTTTGTACCAATAAGCGGCACGCCCTCGCGGAAGGCCCATGCCCACCCCATGTAAAACTGGCCGGCATCGTGCAGGCTCGGGGTAGTCCCCACGCTGAATGCGTAAGTGGACCCGGTTCGTACAGCGTCCATTGCCCGGTGTAGGTCGGCTGGCGACATGAGCGGGGCCGTTGGGTAAATGCAGCAGGCTATGTCGGTGTTGACGCAAATCTTAATGGCATGCTGCACAACTCGCTGTGTCCCTACATCATCTTCCGCCAGGTGCGCTGGCCGAATAATGGCGCTGGCCTCGTAGTCCTGCGCGATCTCAGATATTTCTTCGTCGTCTGTGCTTACGATGATGCGGCCAAATAGTCCAGAATCCTGCGCGGCCTTGATGCTGTACGCAATGATCGGGTGACCACGGAATTCCATTAGGTTCTTGCGCGGTATCCTTCTGCTGCCACCGCGTGCCGGGATTATCGCTACTGCTTTCACTGGCTTTCTCCTCGTCGCCTATGTAACAGTTTGTATTCTGCTCTGCCTTTTCTACGTTGTCAAGCAGTTTGACAATTATTTTGACATGGACAGAATAATGTCCACCACCTCAGACGCAACCCTGTCCGGCTTCATCTTGCGTTCCAACAGGTTGTTGATCACAATCTCCGCCCGTTTGCGCATTGCCGCAATCTGATTGGGAGTAATCTCTCGCTCAGGCACGTCGATCTTTATCTGGGCACCCAAATCAATCGCCGCCCCCAGCATGGCGTCTGCCACCCTTGCTGCCGTGCTTGCGTCCAACGCTATCCACTTCACAACCTTTGGGAACCGCAATACCACCCTGTCCTGGTTGGTTCCTACAGCCACTTCCGTGGAGCCATCTCCTTGCATCATGTCTGGTTCGTTCATTTAAAGGCCTCGATTAGTGACAGGTCTGGGTAGTCATCGTTTGGTAGGGGTGGATTATTCATCGGCAACACCGACAGCTTTAGCAAAAGCCTGGCCGCCACATCTGGACTCATGTAGCAATGGTGCCCAACCATATCAAACTTGTCGTCCTTTGGTGCCACACCTTCTGTGCGCCCATCAAAACGTGCTCTTCGCAGCCATGCGTCTGCTTCTGGACTGTCATGCAGGATTGCCCCACCCTGTGTGTCACCAAGAATTTTGCTGGCGTGGAAGCTAACGCACATCATTGACCCATGAAATGGAGTGACAAATTTTACCTTGTCTATTCCTATTCCTTCGCGTGCTGGAAATTCAGTGACATGTGCTCCGTTGTACATGTCACTTGTAAAATATCTAGCGCTATCCCAGACTGGCAAAGGCTCCAATCGGTATACCCCGCTCCAGTCTTCGTCCCGGAACTCAGGCTTTCCGCCTGCGTGAATGATCGACTGCGGGACGCTGACGTAGGTGCGTTTTGGGATGCTGATCTGCAATCCTTGCTCACACCACGTCACTCCACCTGACGTATCTATCCAGTCTGTTCTGCTTGTATGCCACCTCACCGCCAGCAGCAGCGCCATGGTGCAGCTATTGGTGGTGACCGCGTATTTCGCCCCGGTGTACTCGCACAGCGCAGCCTCGAAGTCCCTGACCACCTTAAATGGATCATACATGCCGCAGTGCCTCTCGGAGTTCGTCTACGCTCATGCGCCTGGCCACATCGCTGGTGTTCCCCGTCCCCATGCCTTCGTGCCGCTTCTCCCAGTCCGGCAGCCCCAGCACGTCCATTTCCACGCCCATTGCCTCGGCCAAGTCTCCCAGTCGGTAGGCTGGCAGCTTCGGTATGTTCAGTTCTCCGCCCTGCATGGACTTGATGGTGTTCCATACAAGGTCGGTCGCCTGGTCTATGGTCATCCAGAACCGGGTGCATTCAGGGTCTGTTACCGGCACAACCGTCTTGCCTTCTGCAATCATCTGGCGCCACTTCGGAATAACCGAGCCGGTGCTACCGCTTACATTCCCATACCGTACCGCCGAGAATATCGGGCCGTTCTTGCCTCTGGAATGATTGGCCGCAAGAACCATGGTTTCTGCCAGCGCTTTGCTTTGCCCATAAGCAGATACAGGCTCAAAGGCTTTGTCGCTGGAAAGCAACACTACCTTGTTCACGCCTGCATCATGCGCGGCCTCGATCATGTTCATGGTGCCGGTTACGTTGGTCTTCGCCATTTCTGTTGGGTTGTAAAAACCCACCTCGATGCGCTTCAGGGCCGCTGCGTGAATCACCACGTCGATGCCTTCCATCGACCGGCGCAGTCTTTCCTGGTCGCGCACGTCACCAATAAAAAACCGCAGCTTGCCTTGTGGGTCTGCGGTTTCCTGTTTCATCATGGCCTGCTGGTATTCGCCTCGGCTGTATATGCACACCCGTTCCACATCGACCTTGCCAAGCAGTTTCTTAGCCATCGCCCGGCCAAAGAACCCGGACCCTCCGGTGATCAGCACTTCCATGTCGCCCCTCCCTCGAATTGCCAGCCGTTCTCCATCGCCGTCATCCTTGCCTCATAGGCATCCAGCGTTGGCGTGTAAAAGGTAAAGTATTGATTGGTGCCGTAGTGGTATGCCCACCACCACCCTGGACCTGTACGGAACTTCCTGCCTTCCTCGTCCTTGCAGTGCTGGTCGCCAGCCCTAACCGGGTAGTGCGGGATGATGCCGCGCTGGTAGTCGATGTGCTCTGAGGTGGTAACCGTTACCACTTCCTGTTCTTCCGTTGGATTGTATGGCCTGATCACGTTCATTTAAGTATCTCCCTCAACCAGTCTATCGCCCGTCCATCGCGGATTGCCCTGCCGCTGACCTCAAGTATTCGCCAGCCCTGCAACAGTCCGGCCGCCCGCTTGGTAATGTCGGCCTCGAACCTGCCTTTGATGCGGTGGACGTTGCCCTGTACCTCGCAGCCTATCATCCGGTCTGGCCAGGCAAAGTCAAGCCGGTGCTTGCTGCCCCGCAGGTGGTGGTACTCTCTTACAGGTTCTGGCAGCCCTGCTTGTCTGATCTGCTCTGCCAGTAACTCCTCGATCTCGCTGGGGGTTTGTGCCTTTTCTTCCTTTGGCCTGGCCTTTGGCTTGCCACGGCCTTGCAGCGCCTTGAACTGCTCCTCGGTCATCCTTAACACGGACATCCAATCTCCCGTATCTGCTGTGCGATTGACTTGTAGCATGGGATGGCATTGTCCAGGTCTGCCCTGACCGCCGCCTTCGCCTCCTCGACTTCAGTATCCGTCAAACCGTATGACTTTACAACCAGTTCAAAGTCTGCCCGGAATTCTCTGGTAACCGTTACCGCATTGCTGTTTCCCATGGACGGACTCCGACTAATGCAGGGGTTAAGGTGAACCTGCTGGTTTGCTTGTGGGGTTTTGGCGAACCCTTGTCCAACCATGCCAAGTTCCAGCGGCTGCCGACAGTAAGGTCGGCCATCTTCCTGCCCGGTTTCCCGGTTTCACCTTTTTTCGCCGCGTTCTTGGTTCCAATCAAACGCCCCCTGCTGCAGCGTTTGGCATGGTATCGACTATTCTGGGAACGCCCGTCTGCCGGCTATGATCTAACCCTACCCTGGGGCCGGGCCAAAGAAAAAGCCCGGAGAACCTTTCGGCAATCCGGGCTTTAGTTCGCTACACTCGGCTTGCCAAAGTGTTGCCGCACTCTGACAAGCCGCGGCAACGACTTACGTGAATTCTGTATTCTGTTTCTGTTTCTGTCAAGCCCCTATGGCCTGCTTCTGAATCCAAAACCATCATCAACGGGCACGCCGAAGAAATACCACCCCAGCGTCTGGATGACGATTGCGATAATCAGACAAATTATTTCCTGCTTCTTAGTCATGTCAGCCTCCTATCAAAAAACGCCGTAGCGTCATGCTGGCCTTCAATGTCCCGACTTCCTTGTGCCAGTCATTGAAGTCCATACCCTCCTGATCGGCCATCCAGTACGGCAGGCCTATGGCATTTGCCGCCTCATGCCCTGCCCGTTTTCCTGTTGTCTTATTTATGTAGTCGTGGTCGGCAATCACGTACCCGCCACTGGCCAACCCCTTCATGTTGCCGGCAGAGAAGCACACGTGGATCCGGCAGGGTATCTTTACAGCTTGGGCACAGGCATGGATGGATAGCCCAGTGGCATAGCCCTCGCACCACACTTCCTTGCCATTGTTGCCAATGACGTGCTCTGCCCCAGCGGTCTGTTGACCTTTTAGGAATTTTTTGGAGCCGTTCACGTCGATCAACTGGCAGC
>JAHENE010000067.1 GCA_024643305.1 Thiobacillaceae bacterium
CGTCAAGTCCAATACCTTATATATATGGCCGAGAAAAAATCCTATACCCTTACACGGCAGATTTTCATCGCAATGGTCTCAGGGATTGTGCTGGGAGTCGTCCTAAATCGACTTGGAACATCGTCCTGGGTACAGACCATGTTGGTGGATGGACTGTTGCATGTAGTCGGCTCGGTATTCGTCTCGGCGCTGAAGATGATGGTGGTGCCGCTGGTATTCATTTCGCTGGTTGCCGGCGTGCTCGCGTTGTCGGACCTGAAGGCACTTGGGCGCATCGGCGCCAAGGCGCTGGTTCTTTATTTATCGACTACTGCCATTGCGGTGACCATTGCGCTGTCGCTTGCGGGGGCTGTTGGCCCTGGCCACGGTTTCGATGCCGGTAAGACAGAAGCCGTCTTCAAAGCCAAAGAAGCACCACCGATCACCCAGGTACTGATCGACATGGTGCCGACCAACCCGATCGCCGCCATGGCGGAAGGCAACATGTTGCAGATCATCGTGTTTGCCTTGCTGTTCGGCATGGCGGTCACGATGTCGGGCGCGCGTGGCAAGCATGTGCTCAACCTGTTCACTGATCTCGACACGGTCATCATGCATATGGTCGAGTGGGTCATGCGGCTGGCACCCTATGGTGTATTTGCACTGATCACCCGCACTTTCGCCAGCCAGGGTCTGGATTTGCTGCTGCCGCTGGCGGCTTATTTCCTGACCTTGACCGCTGCGCTTGCCATCCAGATGTTCGGCACCTACCCGTTGTTGCTGCGGCTGCTGGCAAACCTCAACCCGATTACTTTCCTGCGAAAAATGCGTGACCCGGCGACATTTGCATTTTCCACCGCCAGTTCCAGCGCCACCATTCCGGTGACATTGCGCACCGTGGAATACAAGATGGGTATCAAAAACAGCGTTGCCTCGTTTACCGTGCCAATGGGCGCCACCATCAACATGGATGGCACGGCCATGATGCAAGGGGTGGCCACGGTTTTCATCGCCAACGTGTACGGCATCGACCTTTCCATGACTGATTACCTGCTGGTGGTGGTCACGGCCACGTTGGCTTCGGTCGGCACCGCGGGGATCCCGGGGGTCGGGCTGGTTACGCTTACCATGGTGCTTGGCCAGGTCGGACTGCCCGTCGAGGGAATCGCGCTCATCATCGGTGTCGACCGCCTGCTCGACATGATGCGCACCACAGTCAACGTTACCGGCGACTGCGCAGTGACCTGCATTGTTGCCAAAAGTGAGAACGCACTTGATCGGGCCGTGTTCGATGACCCCGCTTCAGGCTCGGTTGAGGATGCTACCCGGCACGCCGCTACATCTACAACTTGAACGTCTGAATTGGGACAGTCCTCAATCGCCCTCCTTTTGCATTGATAATATAAGGTCCGAAGTGGGCAACCCCGATGGATTGCCCGCTATTGGAAATGATAGACATACCCACCAAAAGCTTGGTTTCTAGAGAGTATGGACTTAGTTTCTGATTTGTTTCTCTATTGTCGACTTTGGACATTCAAACCACCCACAGTCGCGAGAGTCGCAGCATAGCCTTCCAGAATCAGGTGACGGTGGCTCACAACACCCCTTGGCTGCATAACTTCCTTGCCCGGGAAGAGAACCCATGCCGCCTGACCTGGGAGTTTGAGTTTGTCCTCCTGCGTCGTTATCCATGGCTTTCCTGTTTTGAATGGCAGGCACCAACAAGCCTTTTTGTGGTTTCTGGGTGGGCGGAGCCACATCATGCCTGCACGTCCACTTGCCATTAACGTTGACGGCCCCTTGCCCGTCGGGGCAGTTCAGTCTGGAAGTGCTGGGATTTTCCGCGATGCTGGGGGTGGAAATCATTCCTAGAGAAAAGCTTGTCAGCAAGCCTAACAAGAATGTCATTGATCGAATCGTCATAACCATCTCCTGTCCTATGTGTGGGTGATACGACAACTGCTTTTACTGGTTCATTCTTGCGGGAGGGAAGCCTGCAATGTGAAAAACGGACGCAAGCTTTCACCGCTCAGCCAGTATAGTGAATGAATCTGGCCTTTGATGAGGTAGGATGACCGATTGAGATCAAATTTATCCCAGTGTCGGCATGGCTAGCGTATTGCCCATGCGCTCGGTCGGGGCGGGCCAGCGGCTGGTGACGACCTAGGTGCGCGTGTAGAAGTACACGCGCACCTAGTGGTCTGAACAGTTAAATATTCAGTCGTTTTTTCGATAAAGCCGGGAAGCTCTTGTTGCGTCAGGATTCTGATGTATGGCAGTTTTGCGTCATACGCATGCTGAAACATGTCAAAAACAAGGCCTATTTAACCGAGAAACAGTTTAATAGATGACTTGTGGAGGAATTGAGGAGCGAAAATAAAACCTACAAGACTTCAAATTAACTGCAGTTGAGGGGCCGGGGAAATACCCGTCCTCAGTGAAGGATGCTAAAAAACACTGACGACTTCGCACGTTTTCTTGGTCCCAAATCTGATGGTGTTGTTGCAGGCGTATTTTTCGTAATTAAGAACCGCCGGTTCCTCGTTTGCCTCGACGTAACATCCGCTGGTCTCTATGAAGGCGCCATCGTTTGTTTGATACAAGTCCTTCTCGACTTTTTTGAGGGTGACTATCCTGGCTTCGGCGTGCGCCCATGCGGGTATTGTCACAATAATTCCAAAGGCAATCATTGCGCTGATTGTTTTCATGTTCCCTCCTTCATGTATCCAAGTTCTTTCAGGAATGCATCAATTGCGTCGACCGCGTCTTCTGCATAAAGATCGCGAAAAGTGTGATCTGCGCCGTCGATGATTTTCATTTTTAAATCGCTGCCATTAACCGTTGCTGCCAATTTCTTTTCGAGCCCGACAACCACTCCATCACTGCCGGCGACAATCACCATCGTGGGCTGTCTTATTTTCGGAAATAGTGAAGGGGTATCCACCTTGGCGTCTTGTGCGTAGTAGGAGATAAACGAATCGGCCGTTGCTGAAGTGTCGCTGCAATTGAGCATGCCTATGTGTTCTATCGCGGCACCCCCTTTTCCTTTTGTGACCAGATTTCGCGCTTTCTCCAGGTCAAGGGACAGTTTTTTGTGATTGCGTTGCATATAGGTCTCTGCATCGGAGTTTTCACGAACTGCGGGCGCCATCAGTGCTACCGCTTTGATCAATCCATTGCCATGTTCTGCCGCATAGAGAGCTGTCTGCGCGCCTCCGCGTGAATGGCCCAGCAGGACCACGCGTCTGGCGCCCTGCTTTTGCAGCCATGAGACCCAGGCGCCAATTTCGTCAGCGGCATCCTGATTGCGGTGGCGATGCGTAATGCGGCAGTCGTACATGCCGTGCCGATTGTCGAGTCCAAGACTGAGATTGATGGCAAGCGTGTTGTAGCCGCGGTCTTTAAGCAGATCCTGTAGGCCGGCTATCAACTCCATGTTGCGGTGCGCGAGACCACCATGGGTGATGAGAACGGCGCCATCGGCGAGTGCGCGGCCAGAGGCAAGCTCGAGGTTGGCGTTAAGGGTGAGCCCCTTGTATGGCAGTGTGACCTCATTGGCCTGGGTAACACCCGCTACAACCGATACGAATAACAGGAACCGGACGAGGCATGACTTCAAATGCCGGCATGAATGTCTTTTGCCAGGCTTGCAAAAGATTTGATTGGCGCCTGTCTTCTTCATATGCCCTGACCCTTGGATTGATTGTTTCAGGCATATCCTAGATTGATCATAATGTTTATGAAAAGTACTATGTATGTACATACAATGTAGACGAGGCATACAATATGAATCTTACTCTGCAACAGATGCAGACCCTTGATGCGGTTGTCAGGGAAGGCAGTATCCAGGCTGGGGCACGGTTTCTGAACAAGACGCACCCCAGCGTCATCACGGTGCTGAAAAAACTGGAAGATGAATTGGGTTTTGCCTTGTTTGACCGTTCAGGCTACCGATCCGTGCTTACCGAAGAAGGGAAGATATTCCACAAGAGCGTAACGCGGATTCTGGAAGAAATAGATGGTCTGAAGAACCAGGCCATGCACTTGCGCGGCGATGAAGAAGCCGAACTCAATATTGTTGTGGGTGATATCACGCCACTGCCAGATGCGCTGGCGGTGCTCAGAAAATTCTCCAGGGAACACCCCCACACACGTCTTAATCTGTATTTTGGGAACCTGTTTGGCCCGAACGAACTGCTGCTGGACGGCAAGGCAGACCTGATTGTTCACCACGTCGACAAAGCTGACTCGCGTTACGAATATCGCGATTTCTGCAAAGTGCAGGTTGTGCCTGTGGTGGCGCCGGGGTTCCTCGGCATCCCGCCAAGCAGCAAGTTGCGCTACTCCGATCTTAAGGGCTACACGCAATGCATCATCAGGGACACATCAACGCACAGCAAGAAGCTGAACCGTTTTGTGCTGGAAGACACTCCCTACTTGACCGTTGGAGACCAATACACGAAGAAGGAAGTCATTGTGCAAGGCATGGCGTGGGGCCACATGCCACTATTCTTGATTGAGGAAGAATTGAAAAGCGGCAAATTGATTTCAATATTGGGCAAGCACATGAAAGGGGTTACACGCGAAATTGTGATCGCCCGTTTGAGTGCGCCTAAAAAAGGAATAGTGGCGGAACGCCTGTGGAAATCGTTTTGAAACCAAAAGGACCTGACTTGATGCGCTCGCAGATGGAACGCATCAAGGAAATGCTCGCGGCTTGCTACCCCAGTGTCGGCATAACCAGAGTGTTGTCTGTTTTTTCCGCTGGCGCGGGCCAGCGGCTGGTGACGACCTTGCTGCGCGTATAGAAATACACGCCTTCCATGCCATGCATATGAAGGTCTCCGAACAGCGAGGTTTTCCAGCCGCCGAATGAGAAGAATGCCATCGGCACCGGGATGGGCACGTTGATGCCGACCATGCCGACTTCGATTTCGTTTTCGAACCGGCGCGCCCAATGCCCGGAGCTGGTGAAAATTGCCGTGCCGTTGCCGTAGGGATTGGCGTTGATCAGTCGAATGGCGTCTTCGTAGCTGTCCGCACGCAAGACAATCAGCACCGGACCAAATATCTCTTCCTTGTAGATATCCATGCTGGGTTTGACATGGTCGAAGAGGGTAGGGCCCACGAAGAATCCGTTTTCATTGCCGATTACCTCAACCCCGCGACCGTCGAGTACCAGTTCGGCACCCTGATCTATTCCGCTGTCGATCAGGCTGACAATGCGGTCGCGATGTTGTGCCGAGATGACCGGGCCCATCCCCACGCCCGCCGCGTTGCCGGCGCCAATCTTGATCTCGTTCGCCTTGGTCTTGAGCAGGGGTAACAGCGCATCTCCGGCTTCCCCAACTGCCACCACGGTTGAAATGGCCATGCAGCGCTCTCCCGCAGAACCATAAGCGGCGCCGACGAGCGCATCGGTTGTGAATTCCATGTCTGCATCGGGCATGACCACGGCGTGGTTCTTGGCGCCACCCAAGGCCTGCACGCGTTTGCCGTTTCTGGCAGAAGTTTCATAAATGTATTTGGCGATGGGCGTGGAGCCGACAAACGATATGGCGCCGACATCGGGGTGATTAAGCAGGCTGTCCACAGCCTCCTTGTCTCCGGACACGACATTGAACACGCCATTGGGCAGGCCGGCCTCCTTGAACAATTCCGCCATGCGCAAGCTGCAGGAGGGTACTTTCTCCGAGGGCTTGAGTACGAAAGTATTCCCGCAGGCAATGGCAACCGGGAACATCCACAGCGGCACCATCACCGGGAAGTTGAAAGGCGTGATGCCGGCGCAGACACCGACCGGTTGCAACAGGGAATGGCAGTCGATGCCGCGGCCCACGTCCTCGGCCTTTTCGCCCTTCAACAAATGCGGCGCGCCGCTGGCAAACTCGATCACCTCGATGCCGCGCTGCACCGAACCGGCGGCATCGGCCAGGGTCTTGCCATGTTCTTCCGAGGCAAGCCGGGCCAGTTCTTCGCGATGTTGTTCCATCAACTCGCGAAAGCGCGTGAGGATACGGGCACGTCGCAGAGGCGTGGTTTCGCGCCAGGCGGGGAAAGCGGCCTTTGCTGCTGCCACCGCGGAGTCGATATCGGACTTGGATGCCAGCGGAACTCGGCGGATTACCTTGCCTGTGGCCGGGTTGAAGATATCGCCCACTCGAATGCCATTTGCCTGTGCGCGTTGACCGTTTATCCAGAGATGCAATCTTTCCGTAGACATTGTTACTCCTTCACGCCCGGTCGGGTTTGTTCATGCCTCACGGCACGCGACCGATGTTGGCGGTATGATTTACTCAATCCACCCAAATGGGGACCGTATGAAACCGAGATTGATCAGCTACAAACTATGCCCGTTCGTGCAGCGGGTGGCAATCGTGCTGAATCAGAAATCCATAGATCATGAGATCGAGTACATCGACCTGGCCAAACCACCGGGATGGTTCCAGGAGCTGTCCCCATTCGGGAAGGTGCCCATCCTGCAAATCGAGAGTGCCGTTTTATGGGAATCGTCCGTCATCAACGAATATCTGGACGAGGTTTATCCGAACAGGCTTCACCCCGCCGACCCGGTGCTGCGTGCAAAGAACCGGAGCTGGATAGAGCACGGCAGCCAGTGCACTTGGAGCATTTTTGATCTGGGTATCAAGGAAACGGAACAGGAATTCATAGAGGTTCTTGAAAGGCTGTTGAAGAAATTCGACATGCTGGAATCTTCAGTTGAAGGAATACCATTCTTTAACGGCACTGAATTTTCGCTTGTCGATGCCTGCTATGCACCCTTGTTGCAGAGGCTGCATTTTCTGGATGAGGTCAGGCCTGGAACGGTGGACAGGAATCGCCACCCTAAAATCAACGCATGGATGGAGATTCTGCTACAACACCCAGCCGTTCAGAAATCAAGCGCGCCAAGAATGGGGGAGCATTACAAGCGACTGCTCTGGAAAAGGCACGGCTACATTTCGCAATTTCTGGACAAGAGCCAACATGACCCCAATGTGCAGAAAGGGCTTTATTAGTGCTTGCTGCCAAGGTACAAAGGTCTTTAATAGAATAAGGCGGTTTGGACAAGCCGGGGACGTGAATGAAGATACTGGTTGCAGATGATCACCCGCTGATTCGAGAGGCACTACACCACCTGTTGCACCAGATAGATTCTGATGTGACGGTTCTGGAAGCCTGGGACTGCGAAAGTACCCGAAACAGCTTGGTGCAGCATGCTGATCTTGGTTTGCTGTTGCTTGACCTCAAGCTTCCAGGTGTTGGGGGTATGGCGCTGCTGAATGAGTTTCGCCGCAATTACCCCACGTTGCCGATAGTTGTCCTGTCGGGCACGGAGGATGCAAGCACGGTTCGCGAAATGCTGTCTCGTGGAGCCATGGGGTTTATCCCCAAATCCTCAAGTAACAATCTGATGTTGAGCGCGCTAAGGCTTGTTCTTTCTGGAGGCCGCTACGTTCCTCCGGTAGCGCTTGAAAACGAAGGTGGCGGCATCGTTGAAACGCCGAAATCTCTTGAAGCCCTGAACCTTACTGACCGGCAGCTGGATGTGTTAAAGCTGGTGGCGCAGGGAAAGTCCAATAAGCTTATTTGCCGCGAGCTCGGCCTGGCAGAACCAACAGTAAAAATTCATGTTACCGCCATTCTGCGCGCACTCAAGGTTGTGAGCAGGGCGGAGGCCATCGTAGCGGTTAATCGCCTCGGCTTGTTCTCGACAGTGGATTCCTGATACGCGGTCATCATGTGACCGCTACGCAAGAAGATTTTCAATCAGCATGCGCAGGCGGGCCGGTTGCAGTGGCTTGTGCAGCAACATGAATCCATGGGCCATTGCTTCGCGCAGGCATTCCGGATCCGTGTCGCCCGTGATGAGGGCGGCAGGTATGTCTTTGCCAATTCGAGTGCGCAACTGTTTGATGACTTCGATCCCGGTTTCCCCCTTGGGTAAGCGATAGTCGCAAATAATGGCGTTGGGGGTGGGCATGTCGCCGTCTATTCGGGCTAATGCTTCTTCGCCGGTAGCTGCGCTCGTCACACTGCATCCCCACTGGGAAATGATTCCTTCTATTGACTCGCGGACCAGCACGTCGTCATCCACAATCAAAATCAGTGCATCATCGAGTTTCTTCGTGCCAGAAACATCTGCCTCACCTATTTCTGGCGTGGGAGTTTCTGTGCTGCGTGGGAGCTGAACGGAAAATACGGAACCTTTCCCGGGTATTGAGCGAACATCGATACGACCTCCCAACAGCCTGGCCAGGCGTGCTGAGATGGATAGGCCCAGCCCCAAGCCTTTTTTGCGATCACGCTCAGGGTTGTCTACCTGATAAAACTCCTGAAAGATTGCCTGCTGTTGTTCCTGCGCGATCCCGATTCCGGTATCCCATACTTCGACTCGGACTTGATTCCCATGGCGGCGGCAGCCTACGAGAATTCCCCCTTGTTCTGTATAGCGCAGTGCATTGGCAACAAGATTGATCAATATCCTTTCCAGCAGTATCGGGTCGCTCAGAACCGCCAAACTACTGCGCGCCACGCGAAAGCGAATTTCACGCGCCATGGCATCCGGAGCAAATGTGTTCTCAATTCTTTCCAGAACATTGTTGACGGGGATGGTGGTCAGATTGGGCGTCACGACACCGGCATCCAGCCGTGAAACGTCGAGCAGCGCATCCAGCAAGCCCTGCAGTGCAGTGACTGCAGCCTCGATCCTGCCTGCAAGATGTTTGGCCTCGGGCGTGATGTCGATGTTGTTGAGTTGTGCCACAAACAGACCCAGCGCGTGCATTGGCTGCCTGAGATCATGGCTGGCAGCAGCCAGGAATCGCGACTTGGCACGATTCGCGGCCACCAGTTCTTCGGTTCTTTCGGCCACTTTTTGTTCGAGTCCGGCATAGGATTCGCGCAGGCGAGTCTCCTCACAAGGAATCCTTCTTCCAGATTGATTGCGCTCTAGGCCCGGCCATCAAATCGTCTATCAGCACTTGCTGGAAGATTTTCCGATAGTCAGGTTCATAGCCAAATCATAAGACTGGCCACG
>JAHENE010000068.1 GCA_024643305.1 Thiobacillaceae bacterium
TAGATCCCCAGCGATGCGATGTCGCGCGACAACACGACGGTAGCGTCGAGGTGACCGAAGGTGGTTGCGGGCGACGGGTCGGTCAAGTCATCCGCCGGCACGTACACGGCCTGGAAGGAGGTGATCGAACCGGTCTTGGTGGAGGTAATGCGCTCCTGCAGGCGGCCCATTTCGTCGGCCAGGGTGGGCTGGTAACCCACGGCAGAAGGCATACGGCCCAGCAGCGCGGACACTTCAGTACCGGCCAGGGTGTAGCGATAGATGTTGTCAACGAACAGCAGCACGTCGCGGCCTTCGTCACGGAAGTATTCAGCCATGGTCAGGCCGGTCAGCGCCACGCGCAGACGGTTGCCCGGAGGCTCGTTCATCTGACCGTAGACCAGCGCCACCTTGTCCAGCACGCCGCCTTCCTTCATCTCGTGATAGAAGTCGTTGCCTTCACGGGTACGCTCACCCACGCCGGCAAACACGGAGAAGCCACTGTGCTGCACGGCAATGTTGCGGATCAGTTCCATCAGCGTCACGGTCTTGCCCACGCCGGCGCCGCCGAACAGGCCGATCTTGCCGCCCTTGGCAATCGGCATAATCAGGTCGATAACCTTGATGCCGGTTTCGAGAATCTCAACGCTGGCCGCTTGCTCGTCAAAAGCCGGGGCCTTGCGATGAATGGGCATGCGCATATCGGTAGCGATGGGGCCTTGCTCATCGATGGGGTTGCCCAGCACGTTCATGATGCGGCCCAGGGTTGCCTGACCCACCGGAACCTGAATCGGGTTGCCGGTCGCGAGCACTTCCATGCCGCGGCGCAGGCCGTCGGTGGAGCCCATCGCAATGGTGCGGACCACGCCGTCACCCATTTGCTGCTGCACTTCAAACGTGGTGTCGGGGTTCGACATCTTCAATGCGTCAAACACCTTGGGCATGGACTCGCGGGGGAACTGCACGTCCACCACTGCGCCGATGACCTGAACGATTTTTCCGTTGCTCATGGTTGGTTCCTAGTTCAATCTAATAATCTGTTGTGCCGAATCAGACGGCAGCCGCGCCGCCTACAATCTCCGACAGCTCCTTGGTAATGGCAGCCTGACGGGTCTTGTTGTACAGCAGTTTCAATTCGCCGATCACGTTCTTGGCGTTGTCCGAGGCGGCTTTCATGGCCACCATGCGGGCAGACTGTTCACACGCGATGTTTTCCACCACGCCCTGATACACAATCGACTCGATATACCGGGTCAACAGGGCATCCACTACCGGCTTGGCATCTGGTTCGTAGATGTAGTCCCAGTGGTGCTGGAGTTTTTCTTCCTCACTGCCGGCTGCCTGCTCCAGCGGCAGCAGCTGCTTGAACGTGGGCTCCTGCTTCATGGTGTTGATGAAGCGGTTGTAAACCACGTACAGCGCGTCGATCTTGCCTTCGACATAAGCGTCCAGCATGACCTTGATCGGGCCGATGAGGCGCTCCATATGCGGGGCATCACCCATCGCGGTCAGCTGGGAAACGACATTGCCGCCCATGCGCTGCATGAAACCCAGGCCCTTGTTGCCAAGAGCGGTCACATCCACCTGCACGCCATTAGCTTCCCATTCCTTGACCTTGTTGAGCACCAGACGCAACGCATTGGTGTTGAGGCCACCGCACAGGCCCTTGTCGGAGGTGACAATGATGAGCCCGACACGCTTGATGCTGTCGCGACGCACCATGAAGGGATGCTTGTATTCCGGGTGCGCGTACGCCATATGCACGGCCACGTTGGCAATTTTTTCCGCATAAGGGCGGGCCGCCTTCATGCGTTCCTGCGCCTTGCGCATCTTGCTCGCCGCAACCATTTCCATGGCCTTGGTGATCTTGCTCGTGCTTTCGACGCTCTTGATCTTGGTACGTATTTCCTTGCCTGCGGCCATTGCCGGGACTCCCGAATCAGTAAACCGCTGTCTGCTTGAAGGACTCGATCGCCGACTTCAATGCAGCTTCGTTATCCGCGCTCATTTCGCCGCTGGCGTTGATGGCATCCATCAGAGCTTTCTGCTTGTCCTTCATGTAAGCCTGGAGGGCCGCTTCAAATGCCAGCACCTTCTTCACTTCCACATCGTCCATGTAGCCGTTGTTGACGGAAAACAGGGTCAGGGCCATTTCCGCTACGCTCATGGGCGAGTACTGCGGCTGCTTCATGAGTTCGGTAACAATCTTGCCGCGCTCCAACTGCTTCTTGGTGGCCTCGTCGAGGTCAGAAGCAAACTGGGCAAAAGCGGCCAGCTCGCGATACTGGGCCAGCGCCAGACGAATACCGCCGCCCAGCTTCTTGATCACCTTGGTCTGTGCCGCACCGCCCACACGGGACACGGACAGGCCGGCGTTGATGGCGGGACGGATGCCGGCGTTGAACAGGTCGGTTTCCAGGAAGATCTGGCCGTCGGTAATCGAGATCACGTTGGTCGGCACGAAGGCAGACACGTCACCGGCCTGAGTCTCGATGATGGGCAGCGCGGTCAGCGAACCGGTCTTGCCTTTAACCGCGCCCTTGGTGGCTTTTTCCACGAAGTCGGCGTTCACGCGCGCAGCACGCTCAAGCAGACGGGAGTGCAGATAGAACACGTCGCCGGGATAGGCTTCACGGCCCGGGGGGCGGCGCAGCAGCAGGGAGATCTGGCGATAGGCCCAGGCCTGCTTGGTGAGGTCGTCATACACGATCAGCGCATCTTCGCCGCTATCGCGGAAGTACTCGCCCATGGCGCAGCCAGCGTAGGGGGCCAGGTACTGCATGGCGGCGGAGTCGGAAGCGGAAGCAGCCACAACAATGGTGTGGGCCATGGCGCCGTGCTCTTCCAGCTTGCGCACCACGTTGGCGATGGAAGAGGCCTTCTGGCCAATCGCCACATACACGCAGGTCACACCGGTAGCTTTCTGGTTGATGATGGCATCGATGGCAACGGCGGTCTTGCCGGTCTGGCGGTCGCCAATGATCAGCTCGCGCTGGCCGCGGCCAATGGGCACCATGGAGTCAATCGATTTCAGACCGGTCTGTACCGGCTGGTTCACCGACTGGCGCTCAATCACGCCAGGGGCGATGACCTCCATGGGAGAAGTCTTGCTGGTGTTGATCGGGCCCTTGCCATCAATGGGCTGGCCCAGTGCGTTGACCACACGGCCTTTCAGTTCGGGGCCGATGGGCACTTCCAGAATGCGGCCGGTGCACTTGGCAATGTCGCCTTCAGTCAGGTGTTCGTAGTCGCCCAACACCACCACGCCGACGGAGTCGCGTTCGAGGTTAAGCGCCACACCGAACACGTTGCCCGGCAGTTCGATCATTTCGCCAGACATTACATCGGACAGGCCGTGCACACGGATAATGCCGTCGGTCACGGACACGATGGTGCCCTGGGTGCGCAGTTCGGAACCGGTTCCCAGGTTCTCGATCTTTGCTTTAATCAGTTCGCTGATTTCGCTTGGGTTCAGTTGCATGGTCATCTCCGGTCAGGCCGGTTCCGTATCTAAAGTTAAATTCTTATGCCGCTCAACTTATGCTGTGAGCGCGGCAGCCATTTTTTGCAGACGGCCTTTCACCGAGCCGTCTATCACCTGATCGCCCACGGTAATCACCGCGCCGCCGATCAGGCCTGGGTCCACTTCCACCGTCGCCGCCACATCGCGGCCAAACCTGGTTTTGAGCGCGGCCATCACATCGGCTTTCTGGGCTTCATTCATTTCCAGCGCAGATACGATGGTGGCTTCAAGCACGCCTTCGGCTTCGGCCTTCAGCACTTCATACTGGGCTGAAATTTCCGGTAGCAGCATCAACCGGTCATTGCCGGCGAGTACCGTCAACAGGCTCTTGCCCGCTTCACCGGTCTCGGTAATGGAACCCACGAGCTCAGCTGCACGCGCAGCACTGGTGTTAGGGTCGGCGATCACGGCGCGCATCTGCGCATCAGAGACAATGGCAGCCAGCGTGGCCAGGCGCTCAGCCCATTCGCCCAGGGCATTCTTTTCCTTGGCCAGGCGGTAAACCGCTTCGGCGTAAGGGCGGGCCAGGGTGGAAAGCTCGGCCATGATTACAGCTCGGCTTTCAGCTGGTTGAGCAGATCGGCATGCGCCTGCGCATTGACTTCGCGACGCAGGATTTTTTCCGCGCCGGCAACAGCCAGTTGCGCCACCTGCTCGCGCAGGCCTTCGCGTGCACGGTTGGCTTCCTGCTCGATGCTGGCCTGGGCGGCGGCAAGCTGGCGCTCGCCTTCTGCCTTGGCAGCAATTTTTGCATCTTCGACAATTTGCGCCGCGCGCTTTTCAGCCTGGGTCAGCACATCGGCCGCCTGGACCTTGGCATCGCGCATATTGTCGGCAGCTGCCTTGGCAGCCAGTTCCAGCTCATGCTTGCCGCGATCGGCAGCGGCCAGACCATCGGCAATCTGCTTCTTGCGCGCTTCGAGCGCATTCATAATGGGCGGCCAGACAAACTTCATGCAGAACCACACGAAGAATGCAAACGTGATGCTCTGGCCGATCAGGGTAGCGTTGAAATTCATTTTCGCACCTTTACTGGGGAATCAACGGCGAAGCGAGAGCGCTTCACCCTCCTTGCAGCTTTCCGCCAGAATTAGCCAGCCACCGCGAACAGCACGTACATGGCCAGACCCACGGCGATCATCGGCACGGCGTCAACCAGGCCCATGACGATGAAGAACTGGGTACGCAGCATCGGAATCAGCTCAGGCTGACGGGCAGCGCCTTCCAGGAAACGGCCACCGAGGATACCGATACCCACGGCTGCGCCCAGAGCGCCCAGGCCCATCATCAGCGCACCTGCGATATACAGTACGGCTTGAGTCATTTCCATTTGTTTACTCCTTGAGTTTTCAGATTAAGTTGAAAAAATAACCGCTAAATTCTTAATGGTGCTCGGAATGCGCCATGTCCAGATACACGATGGTCAGCGTCATGAAAATGAACGCCTGCAAGGTGATGATCAGGATGTGGAACACCGCCCACGCCCACTGCAACACCCCACCGAACACCCCCAGCAGGATGTTGCCGCCAAACATCAGCGCAATCAGGATGAAGATCATCTCACCCGCGTACATGTTGCCGAACAGACGCAGGGACAGGGAAATCGGCTTGGCGATCAGGCCCACGCCTTCAAGCAGCAGGTTGACCGGGAACAGGAATTTGGGGAACGGCTGGAAGGCCAGTTCGGCGAAAAAGCCACCGGGACCTTTCATCTTGGTGCTGTAAAAAAGCACCAGCGCAAATATAGTCAGCGACATCCCAAAAGTGACATTGGGGTCGGTAGAGGGCACAACCTTGAAGAACGGCACACCCAACGCTCCGGCAGTGTGCGGAATCCAGTCAACCGGTAGCAGGTCCATGAAGTTCATCAGGAACACCCACATAAAAACCGTCAACGCCAGCGGCGCAACCATGGCGTTTTGATGGGAGAAAGAGCCGCGCACGGAACCGTCGATGAACTCGACCACCCACTCGACAAAATTCTGCAGGCCACCCGGCACCCCGGTTGTTGCCTGCTTCGCCGCCAAGCGGAAGAGGAACATGAGCAAGAGACCCAGGCCAATGGCAATGGCCATGCTGTCGAGGTTGATGGACCAGAAGCCCATTTCCTTCACTTCGGCAGCGCTATGGGCCACCCCCCACGTGCCGTCAGAATGCTGGCCAAAGACCAGATTTTGCAGATGGTGCTTGATGTACTCGCCAGAGGTATGCGCTTCGCCAGACATGGTTATGGTTCAAATTCAAGTAAGTTTTGGTTGTAGTAGCCGTCTGGCTCTCCGCAATCAAAACGCACCTGTCGATTTTTAAGGTGTTCTTGTTTTTATCAGTGCCCCCAGCCAGCCTAGCTGCCCCACCACAAAACCGGCAATCAAGGACAACGGCACCGTTTTGCCGGACAAAAACCCCAGCGCCAGCAATGCCCCGGCAAGAATGAAGCGCTCAGCCTCCAGCCGGAAAAACTGCCCCAGCTGTCGCTGTGCCGTCCATTCGGAATGTGCTTCGCTTTCCCGCTCCCTTGCCAGCATCAGCAGGGTAACCATCAAGGCAACTGCCACCCCGTATGCTGCTGATAATGCAGGCCTCTCACCCCACACGAACCAGGCAAGGCCTGCCGTTGCGAGCAGGATGACGACCTGAAAAATCGCCACCCGGGTGGTGATCCTAAACATTTAGAGCGCGATGATAGCCTAATCAGCCGGGCTAATGCAATTATCAGGGGGGTTGATAAGTACTACTGCAACCCTTCAATTTCTCTTCTTTGCGCACGCAGTCTGGCTGCCCAACGTCTGTAAAATCCGCCAAGGCCAATTGGCGGCGACATGGAAACCGGCCGGCCCTTCTGAAGGCGGAATCCAATATAAATCAATATGTTATGGATAGTGCGTTTGCTTGGCGCGCAGGCTGCGCCATAAGCATGCCGGGCAAAGCCTGCGTAGCAACAGCTTTTTTGCAACCATGCGGGTAATGCGAAGGAAGTCCCGCATCGGCCTGAAATAGCTTTTTCGGGAACCGGGGACATAGATGGCAGGAATGGGCACAGCCAAGACGGCATGTCCCCAATGCGCCGCTTCAATAATAATTTCGCTTTCAAAAACGAAGCCCTGCGTTTTGCGGTGAGCCGCTCGATAGGCGAGCAGCAAGGTTGCCGGATATATGCGGAACCCCGACTGACTATCGCTTATTGGGTAACCGGCGGCCCATGCAACCCAGAAGTTGGCGAAACGATTGGCCAGATAACGGCCTGTCGGGAACTGCTTGCGATCATGCAGGCGGGAGCCAATGATCAGGCGATCGGAGTGCGCCCGGCTTGCTTCAAGCAACCGGGGAATGTCTTCAGCCCGATGTTGCCCGTCCGCATCCATGGTCATGACCGCAGAGGCCCCATGCTGCAGTGCGTGCTCAATTCCGCGCCACAAAGCCTGTGCCTTGCCCTCGTTATGTGCCTGACGCAGCAGCGTGAGGGGCAGATCGGCAACACATCGTGCGGTGGCGTCGGTCGAGCCATCATCGACCACGATGACCCACGGGTGGCAAGCCAGCGCGGCAACGGCAACCTGACGCAGGCTGGCCGCTTCGTTGTAGGCCGGGATCACCAGCGCAATGGGCTTGGCCTCGCCTGCCGGATTCACGCCATGCCCCCATTAAGGCCGATAACCTGAGCAGTGAGATAAGCCGCCTCATCGGAAACAAGATAGGCCGCGAGGGCGGCGACCTCATCCGCTGTCCCGGCACGCTTCATCGGCACCATCCGCTTGATTGTTTCGGGGTCGAAGATGCCCTCGGTCATGCCGGACTCGATAATGCCGGGCGCAATGACATTGACGGTGATGCCGCGCGTGGCCAGTTCAAGCGCAAGCGATTTGCTGGCGCCGTGCAACCCGGCCTTGGCGGCGGCGTAGTTGGCCTGACCGCGGTTGCCCAGCTGGGCGGCAACGGACGAGAGGGTGATGATGCGGCCCCAGCGGGTTGCCATCATGGGCAGCAGCAGGGGCTGGCTTACATTGAAAAAGCCATGCAGCGAGGTATTGATGACGTCGTGCCATTGCTCTGCCCGCATTCCGGCTAGCGGGGCATCGTCATGACAGCCCGCATTGTTGACCAGGATTTGTATGGGGCCCTGCTCGAGGTTTTGTTCAAGCGCTGCACGGCTGGCGTCAGCATCGCGGACGTCGAATACGAGGATTTCCGCTGAGCCGCCCGCTGCCCGAATTGCATCCGCCAGTAAAGCCGCTCGCTCGGGGTGGCGGTTCGCATGGATGATCACATGGTGACCGCAACTTGCCAGGCGGCGACAAATGGCCGCGCCGATGCTGCCACTGCCGCCCGTAACCAGAGCACGCTTCATTCGGATGCCCCTTGCAAGACAACCGCGGCACGGCCTTTGAGCAGCATTTTCCCCTCGCTGGACAATTGGAACTGATAGATCGAGCGTCCGCTCTCGGCAATGAGTTTTTCAGCCTGAATATGCAGATTTCCCGCCAGTTCGTCGAGATCCGTTGACATCATCACCAGGTCTCGCGCCACTGCCAGAAAACCGCGCACCGGCGGATTTGCATCGCCCGCGCACAGCCCCTGATGGACAGCCATGGCTTGCGCCGCATATTCCAATCCGCACCAGGCGGGCAATCTGCCATCAATCCGTAGGGGGTTGTCGACTGCGTGATGGCGCTGCGCAAGACAGTGAATCGCGCTAGCATCGTGCTCAAGCACGGCATCGAGCAAAACCATGCTGCCGCTGTGCGGAAGCAGGCAGGCAATATCGGCAGGGCTCACGCTTCGCATTCAACCTCCAGCGCCAGGTTATTAAGATAAGGCATGCGATGACGCACTGGCGTACCGGATGCCAACGCCGCCAGCAGGGGCAGGCTTCCCGCCACGGGATTAGCCTCGATGAATCTGGTTATCCAGTTTGCGTCGTCAGAAAACGGTGCTTTGTCGGCGGGAGTCGTCGCAATAAGCCAGCGCGCAAGCGCGCTCTTTCCGGCAGGGGGTGCCAGCAAAAGCGCGACGGCAAAATCCCGCTGTGCCGGCCACAGCGGTGCGAGCGGAAACGGGGCGACCAGATCGAACCCCACCAATAAAACAGGGCGGTCTTCGGTGCTGACCTGGACTGCGGCTTCCAGCAGACCTGCGGCAAATGGCGCCGCGTGACTGCACAGACTGGTGGACGCAGCATGGCTGGCGTGAGCAATGCCGTAATAGCCTGCCGGGGCGTTATGCACCGAATTGTGGAAATGGGTTGGCGATACCGCACGATCCGGACTCGCCAGTGCCGAACACAATTGATGCAGTATCGCGGCATCTCCACCGCTGGAAACAAAGACGGTATTCACATCTCGCGCATCGACACCCGCACCGTCCAGTGCCTGTGCGGCAGCGGCCCAGGCAGCACGGGCACTGGACGAAGTGCGGCGGCGCTCGGCCGACGGCAGCGGCAGGGAAGTCGCCGGTAGCGGTTGCGCGCACCAACCTTGTTCGCCACGCAGCACAGGGGCCGCAT
>JAHENE010000069.1 GCA_024643305.1 Thiobacillaceae bacterium
CGTGCTGGGCGGACTGCTGTGGTGGATGATGATTGGGGGGCGTCGGCGCAGGAAGATGGGCGATACGACAGCCAACAGCATCATGAGCGGCACCGACATGCAGCCCAGCGTGTCAGGTGCCACGGCAGGCGCAACAGGCGGTGTAGTGAACACGGGAGACACATCCTTCCTGACGGATTTCAGCCAGGCAGGTTTGGCTGAAATTGATACGCATGATGTCGATCCGATTGCCGAAGCGGATGTCTATATGGCATACGGACGTGATGCACAGGCTGAGGAAATTCTCAAGGAAGCCCTTATCAAGGCACCGGAGCGTCACGAAATCAGCCTGAAACTGCTGGAAATCTATGCCGCTCGCAAGAATGTAGCCGCTTTTGAGGAAGTGGCTGGAAAGTTGTACGCTGCACTGGGTGGACAATCCGGTTCGGTTTGGGACAAGGCAGTGGAAATGGGCCGTTCGATAGACCCGCACAATCCGCTTTATGGCGGTTCGGCCCAGGCAGATTCGGGTCCGTCTACGGTGTTTATCCCACCGCCGCCTCCGCCTGCTTCAGCGCCTATAGTGGATGTTCCTCCAGCCAAGGCAGAACCCGCGCCTGTGATGGATTTTTCTCCGGAATCCGCGGAAATCAACATGGATTTCGACATTCCTGCTATCGAAGAGCCGGCCAAGGAATCCAAACCCAAAGCAGCAGAGCCTAAAGTAGAGAACGTTGAACCGGCGGCACCCCAGAACAACGACCTGGATTTCGATCTTTCCAGCTTTGACTTGAATGTCCCTGAAGAGCCTCCACGCCAGGCAGCACCGGCTGCGCCGTCCATGGACTTTTCCGGCCTGGATCTGAATTTGAATGACATGGGCGGGGATGATGACTTTGATGAGGTCTCCACGAAACTCGACTTGGCCCGCGCCTATCTGGAAATGGGTGACAAAGAAGGTGCGCGCGAGATCCTTCAGGAAGTCCTCAATGAGGGCAACGAAAAGCAGAAGAGCGATGCGCAGGGCATAATCGCCAGCCTGTAACTTGCCATTTGACTACCCAAACGCCATAGTTAGACCTATGGCGATGCATGACAAGGACCGCCGGGAATACCACCCGGCGGTTTCCATTTTGAGCTGGCTATTATTCGCGCTGGCCGTCGAGCTGGCCGCACCGTTGCGCCTGCTTTGGTTTGTTCTTCCCGCTTTTTTGTTGCTTGCCCGGGGTAAAGCTTTCAGCCGATTCTTGTCTTTGGTATGGAAGGCTCGCTGGTTATGGATTGCCTTGATGCTCCTATATGCATGGACGATACCCGGCACTTTTGTTTTTCCGTCGGAATACAGTCCCAGTGAGGAAGGATTGAATGCAGGAGTTGTGCGAATCGCCAGGCTGGTTTTGCTATTGGCGGCGTTGGCCTGGATTCTTGACCGATTTAACCCGCAACAACTTGCTGGGGGAATTTACTTACTGGCAAAACCGTTTGCATGGCTTGGGCTCGACACTCGGGCTGTCGCGGTGCGGTTGGCGCTCACCCTGGAGCAGGTGGAAAAATTTCCTAAGGGGAGAAAATTGCTGGATCAATTGAAATTCCCAGTGGATTTAGGATCGGGGACGGAAGAAATCCGGCTTGTTTTGCCATCGGCCGGCATACGTGACTTCATGATAATGCTCGCGGCTTTAGCGATGCTGGGAACAGTATTTATATGAGGGTGGCAATCGGCCTGGAGTACGACGGACGCGGCTTTTGTGGCTGGCAGTCGCAACCAAGCGCCTGTGGGGTGCAAGACCATATTGAGAAGGCTGTGGCGGAAATAGCGGGTGAGTCCGTTACTGTTACCGCAGCTGGGCGCACCGATACCGGTGTTCATGCCAGTCTTCAGGTTGCGCATTTCGACATTACAGCCGAACGCCCTATTACAGCCTGGGTGCGCGGGGTGAATACTTACCTGCCGGATGGCATAGCGGTTGCCTGGGCGAAGGAAGTACCGGATGATTTCCATGCACGTTTTGCTGTGGAAGAGCGTGGATACCGCTATGTGTTGCTTAATCATCCAGTACGACCTGGCTTGATGGCGGGCAAAGTCGGCTGGCATCATCGGCCACTGGATGAGCATGCCATGCAGCAGGCGGTAAACCGGCTGCTGGGACGTCATGACTTCTCGGCATTTCGCGCTGCGGAATGCCAGGCTAAATCACCGGAAAAAGACATGCGTCAGGCCACGATCAAGCGCCATGGCGATTTTCTGGTGCTGGATTTAAGAGCGGATGGTTTTCTGCACCACATGGTGCGAAATATTGTCGGCTGCCTGGTGCATGTAGGCACAGGTCAGGCCGCCCCGGAATGGATGGATGAATTGCTGGCACACAAGGACCGCACTCGCGCCGCCCCGACCTTCATGCCGGATGGCCTGTACCTGTCATATATCCGGTATCCTTCGCGTTTTGATTTGCCAGACAGCGGAAGAAGCCCATGGCCGTGCGCGTAAAAATATGCGGCATAACCAGAAGTGAAGATTTGCATGCCGCCTGCGCCGCGGGCGCGGATGCACTTGGTTTTGTGTTTTATGCCAAAAGCCCACGCTGCCTTGTGATTGAACAGGCTGCTGAACTGCTGGCGCAACTGCCGCCGTTCGTGCAATCCGTCGGCCTGTTTGTCGATGCGGAACCGGCTTTCGTCGAAGCCGTGTTGAAATCCGTGCCGCTTGATCTGCTGCAATTCCACGGCAATGAGACTCCGGACCAATGCAAGTCTTTTGGCCGGCCCTACCTGAAAGCAGTACGCATGAAGGTGGGCACTGATTTGGTAGAATACTGCGCGGATTTTCACGATGCCCGGGCCTTACTGCTGGATGCCTATGTGCCGGGCGTGCCGGGAGGCACAGGCGAGCGATTCGACTGGGACTTGATCCAGTCTGACTTGCCCAAGCCTATCGTGTTGTCCGGGGGGCTCAATCCGGACAATGTTGCATTGGCTGTGCAGAAAGTACGGCCTTGGGCGGTGGATGTGAGCAGTGGTGTGGAAACAAGCCCGGGGCAAAAGAATCCCGCCAAAGTTGCAGCTTTCATAGAACGAGCCAAACGATGAAAATTAACGACCTACCTGACGTGCGTGGCCATTTTGGGCCCTATGGCGGGATTTTTGTGGCCGAAACCCTGATGGCGGCACTGGAAGAATTGCGCGAAGAATACGACAAGGCGCGTAAGGATCCAGAATTCAAGGCCGAGTTCGAATACGAACTCAAGCATTACGTGGGTCGGCCCAGCCCGGTGTATCACGCCAAAAGGCTTTCCGAACAATATGGCGGTGCGCAGATCTACCTCAAGCGCGAAGACCTCAACCATACCGGCGCGCACAAAATCAACAACACCATCGGCCAGGCTTTGCTTGCTAGAAGGATGGGGAAAAAGCGGGTCATCGCTGAAACTGGCGCGGGCCAGCATGGCGTGGCCTCTGCCACAGTGGCCGCGCGGTACGGCATGGAATGCGTGGTCTACATGGGCGAAGAAGATGTGCAGCGTCAGGCGCCCAATGTGTTTCGCATGAAATTACTGGGTGCAACCGTGGTGCCCGTGTCCTCCGGATCAAAGACGCTCAAGGATGCGCTGAATGAGGCCATGCGCGACTGGGTGACCAATGTCGAATCCACCTTCTATATCCTTGGCACCGCCGCCGGCCCCCATCCTTATCCCATGCTGGTGCGTGATTTCCAGTGTGTCATCGGCAACGAGGCCATCAAGCAGATGAAGGAACTCGCTGGCCGGCAGCCCGACTGCGTGGTGGCCTGCGTGGGCGGCGGTTCCAATGCCATTGGAATATTCCATCCTTATCTTAAACACCCTGATGTAAAACTCATTGGTGTTGAGGCAGGTGGCTCTGGCGTCGAAAGCGGCAAGCACGCCGCACCGCTTAGTGCCGGCACCCCTGGTGTATTGCATGGTTTCCGCAGCTATCTGATGCAGGACGAGAACGGCCAGATCATCGAAACCCATTCGGTTTCCGCTGGCCTCGACTACCCTGGTGTCGGCCCCGAACACGCCTGGCTGAAGGATGCGCACAAGGCCGAGTACGTCGCCATCAACGACGAAGAGGCCCTGGCTGCTTTCCACGACCTGTGCCGGTTCGAGGGCATCATCCCTGCGCTGGAATCCAGCCATGCACTGGCCCACGCCAAAAAGATCGCCCCCACCATGAAGAAAGACCAGATCATCCTGGTAAATCTTTCAGGCCGTGGCGACAAGGACATCAATACGGTGGCCAAAATTTCTGGCATCCAACTCTGAACAACAACATGTCACGCATTGCAGCCACTTTCGAGAAATTAAAAAGCGAAGGCAAAAAAGCCCTCATCCCGTTTATCACCGCAGGTGATCCCGGAAAGGGGTACACCTTGCCGCTCATGCACGCGCTGGTGGACGCGGGCGCGGACATTATTGAACTGGGTGTGCCGTTCTCCGATCCGATGGCAGATGGACCGGTAATCCAGCGCGCATCCGAGCGGGCGCTGGCAAACAAGGTGGGCCTGAAAGATGTGCTTGTCATGGTGGCGGAGTTCCGCAAGGCAAATTCGACCACACCCGTGGTGTTGATGGGTTATGCCAACCCGGTGGAACGCATGGGCTATGAGGCCTTTTCAATAGCGGCCAAGGATGCCGGTGTTGATGGCGTGCTGACAGTGGATATCCCGCCGGAAGAAGCCGGCGGTGTGGCAGATGTATTCAAGGCACACGGACTTGACCCTATCTTCCTGTTGTCGCCGACGACACCGGAATCGCGTGTTGAAGAAGTTGTCAGGGCCGCAGGCGGTTTTGTCTACTATGTTTCGCTCAAGGGAGTGACTGGCGCAGCAAATCTGGATACGGAAGAAGTCGCAAGGAAGATTGCCATGATCCGCAGGCATTGCGCGTTGCCGGTGGGTGTGGGCTTCGGGATTCGCGATGCCCAGACTGCCGAGGCAATTGCACGCATCGCCGACGCTGTGGTGGTAGGCAGCCGCATCGTAAATGAGATTGAGACCGCACCCGAAAGTGAAGTGGTGAACCGCGTGAAATATCTGGTGGAAACGCTGCGACGCGGCGTGGATGCCGCCACAAAATAAAACGGAGAACACAATGAGCTGGTTCGAAAAATTAGTCCCGCCGAAAATCAAGGCTCGCCGCGAGGCAAAGAAGTCGGTGCCCGAAGGCCTGTGGTCCAAATGCCCAGCCTGTAACGAAGTGTTGTACAAGGCTGACCTGCAAAACAATCTCGAGGTGTGTCCAAAGTGCGGTTATCACCACCGCATCGATGCGCGTGAAAGACTGGACATGCTGCTGGATATGGAGGGGCGCAGAGAAATAGGCAGTGAGATCAAGCCAATAGACCCGCTCAAGTTCAAGGACAGCAAAAAGTATTCGGATCGCCTGACCGATGCGCAGGCCAGCACAAAGGAGAGTGATGCGCTGGTGGTGATGGCGGGCGCAATCCAGACCATTCCGGTCGTTGCGGCGGCTTTCGAATTCAAATTCATGGGCGGCTCGATGGGGTCGGTAGTGGGCGAACGCTTTGTGCGCGGAGTAGATGCCGCGATCGAAACCAAGTCCGCCTTTGTATGCTTTTCCGCCAGCGGTGGCGCGCGTATGCAGGAAGGCTTGTTTTCCCTGATGCAGATGGCCAAGACCTCTGCGGCGCTTACCCATCTTTCTGCGAACCGATTGCCCTTCATCTCCATATTGACTGACCCAACCATGGGTGGCGTTTCGGCCAGTTTCGCCATGCTGGGCGACCTCATCATTGCCGAGCCAAATGCACTAATTGGCTTTGCCGGCCCGCGCGTGATTGAGCAGACTGTGCGTGAGACCCTCCCGGAAGGTTTTCAGCGCTCCGAGTTCCTGCTGGAGAAAGGCGCCATAGACCGCATTATTGACCGCCGGCAGATGCGTGATGAGTTGGCAGCGACCATTGCGATGCTGATGCGTCGCCCGTCACTGGCTGCTTAGCAATATTCTTGACACAGAGGGATCAGAGGAAGCAGAGATAAGACAACAGAATGATTCCCCCCGTTTCCTCTGTGTAAATTGCTTTTGAAAAACTCTAGTCTGACCTTGGCGGATTGGCTGGCCCGACTTGATCTGGCGCATCCTTCCCCGATCGATATGGGGTTGGAACGTGTCTCACGCGTGCGTGATGCCATGGGGTTGTACCCTTCATTTCCCGTCATCACCGTCGGAGGCACCAACGGCAAGGGCTCAACCTCTGTTTATCTTGAATCCATCCTGCGGGCTCAAGGATACAAAACCGGCCTTTACACATCACCACATCTTTTGCGTTACAACGAGCGCATACGTATCAATGGCCGCGAAACCAGCGATGCGGAAATCTTAGCCGGATTGGAAGCGGTGGAAGGGGCGCGCAACGATGTTTCCCTGACTTATTTCGAGCACGGCACCTTGGGGGCCCTGTGGCAGTTTGTACATGCCGGGGTAGAGGTTGCGATTCTCGAGGTGGGGCTGGGCGGCCGGCTGGATGCTGTCAACGTATTTGAACCTGCGGTTTCAGTTGTAACCACGGTTGATCTGGATCATCAGGCCTGGCTGGGTGACAGCCGCGAAGCGATCGGCTTTGAGAAGGCTGGCATTTTCCGTCCTGGGAAAACGGCCATATGCGCAGAGCTCAATCCTCCGCAAAGTCTGCTTGATCATGCCAGTGCAATTGGCGCCGAACTGTTGCGGATCGGACACGATTTTTCCTTCGAGCAGTCTGCGGACGGGTGGAATTATCATATGGGTGAAGCATCGCTATGTGCCTTGCCTATGCCAGCGCTGGCAGGCACACACCAGTTGGCAAATGCCACTGCTGCATTGGCATCGTTGTCGAAACTGCCTGAAACGCTACCAGTTTCGATTACCGCGATTCATGAGGGACTTGCCCATGCCAGCTTGCAAGGCCGCTTCCAGCGTATACGTGGCTCGGTGGAGGTTGTGTTGGACGTAGCGCACAACCCGGAATCCGCACGTGCACTGGAGGCCAATCTGCGTGGGAACCCGGTCACAGGGAAAACCTTTGCTGTATTTGCGCTGCTTGCCGACAAGGACGCAAGCGGGGTGATTGAGCCGCTGACAGACTGTTTTGATGCCTGGTTTGTTGCCAGTTTGTCAGGAGCGCGCGGGCAGTCTGGCGAAGGCTTGGCGGAACAAGTCCGGAAACGGGTGACCGCGCCCGTCAATGTGCACGACAATCCCCTTGCCGCTTATCAAGCGGCCAAACTCCACGCAGGCGATGGTGATAGAATTGTCACCTTCGGTTCGTTTCATACCGTTGCGGAAGTTCTGCCAGATGCCACCACCAGTCGCTGATGACGACCACAAACGCCGGGCGCGTCGACGCCTGATCGGTGCCGTTGCGCTCACCATCGTGGCAATTATCATCCTGCCGCTGGTGCTGGAAGACAAACCGCCACCGGCCGGACCGCTGGAAGTGCACATGCCGCAAGCAGTGCAGCCCGAATCAAATTCTTCCCAAAAGGTGGTGGAATCTTTCCCGCCACCTTCAGACACCCTGGCTAAGCCATCCGAATCCGAAAATGCTGTAGCCGATGCAGTCACGGCACAGCAAGCAGCTGCAAAATCATCAGCCCAAACAGCCAAAGCTGCTCCCAAGCCTGCGAAGCCCGTCGAACAGCAGCCAAAGCCTGTTGATTCCGGACAGAAATCGACCTCTTATGCCGTGCAGGTTGGTGTATTTGCCGACAAGGCCAATGTGCAGAAGCTTCAGTCGCAAATATCTGAGTTAGGACTGAAGTCCTATTCTGATGGGCTGGACGGCAGTACACGTCTTCGTGTGGGTTCTTTCAAGGACAGGGCTGCGGCAGAAGCCATGCTAGCCAAGTTGGCAGCGGCCGGCATCAAGGGTCAGGTTGTCGAGAAATGAATGCGCTTGATTGGGTGGTTGTCCTGATTCTGGCAACTTCTGTCATTCTCAGCCTGATGCGCGGACTGATAACGGAGATGTTTTCTTTGGGTGCATGGATACTGGCATTTCTGGCAGGGAAATGGGCTGCGCCAATTGTTGGCCCGCTTTTGCCCATGCATGTGCAGAATGAGAGCCTGGGTTATTTTGCTGGTTTTGTCATCGTTTTCCTTGTCATGATGGTCGTTGTTTTTCTGCTTGGGCGCCTTGTTAAGGGTGTGATAGGGGCAGTTGGCCTGGGCAGTACGGACAAGCTGGTAGGCGGGATATTCGGTTTGCTTCGCGGCATCGTAATCCTCGTTGGGTTTACACTGGCAGCAGGTTTGACTGCGCTGCCGCAAACGGATTTCTGGAAAAACGCAATGTCTTCCAGGATATTGGAAGTTCTGGCGATGAGCGTGCAGCCCCTGCTGCCGTCCAGGCTGGTTGAACACATTCATTTCAACGGGTGAGTCATGTGTGGAGTCATAGGCGCTGTTGCCAATACGTCGGTTAATCAACTGCTTTACGATGGGCTGATGGTTTTGCAGCATCGCGGCCAGGACGCAGCTGGTATCGTGACAGCCGAGGGTGCACGTTTTCACATGCACAAGGAGCCGGGTCTGGCACGGGACGTATTCCGCACTCGCGACATGAGAAACCTGCTGGGCAATATGGGCGTGGCGCATGTGCGTTATCCCACGGCTGGTTCTGCTTCCAGTTCCGCCGAGTCGCAACCGTTCTACGTCAATTCACCTTTTGGCATAGTGCTGGGCCATAACGGCAATCTAACCAATACCGATGAGTTAAAGCGGGCCCTGTTTGCCGAGGATCTGCGCCACGTCAATACCAACTCCGATTCCGAGGTGCTGCTCAATGTGCTGGCCCACGAGTTGCAAGTGAACGGGCATGGGGGGCGCCTCACCCTCGATACGATCTTTGCTGCTGTTTCCGGAGTGCATGAACGCTGCCGCGGCGCGTGCTCGATGACGATGCGCGCGTCCACCGCCAGCGCGC
>JAHENE010000070.1 GCA_024643305.1 Thiobacillaceae bacterium
CCGACCAAGTGCTTAATCTGGCACTGGATATTGCACGACAGGTGATTGCAGGTGAACTTGCCGCACGTCCGGAACGCATTCTCGATGTGGTCAAGATGGCCTTGAAGCAAATGGCGGAATCTACCCGCGAAGCGCGTCTTCTGCTGAATCCGGATGATGCCCTCATCGTGCGTCCCATACTCAATGAATTGCTCGACAAAAGCCGCCTTCGCATCGTCGAGGATGCGCGTATCGTTCGCGGCGGCTGCATGATAGAAACCCTGCAGGGTGACCTCGATGCCACCGTGCAGGCGCGCTGGCGTCAGGTGATATCAGTGCTTGGCTCCAACAAGAACTGGCTTGAATGATGGACCGCACGGTTCGTTATCGAGAATATCTGGCTGATTGCAGGCGCGCGGTTAGTTATGCCCAGCCGTGGGCAGAAAGCGGCCGTCTCACGCGTGTTGCCGGCTTGGTCATGGAAGCGGTCGGCCTGCGCTTGCCGATTGGCAGCCAGTGTCTTGTGCAGATTCCTGGCGGACAGAGCGTGGATGCCGAAGTGGTCGGATTTTCCGGTGACCGTTTGTTGTTGATGCCGTCAACTGACGTGTATGGGGTGATGCCGGGCGCGCGCGTTGTGCCCGAAAATTTGCTGGCCTTGCAGCCGCCGCACATGGGCCAGCGCTACGCACCCAAGCGCCGCGTGCAGGATCGCGTGCGCCAGGTTGCCGTCGGCAAGCAGTTGCTGGGTCGAGTGCTTGATGGTGCCGGTCGCCCGTTGGACGGTTTGGGCCCATTGAACAGCGAGAAGCGGGTACCGCTTTATGCGCGCTCCCTGAACCCGCTTGAGCGCGCGCCTATTCTGGAACCACTGGATGTTGGCGTGCGTTCGATCAATGGTTTGTTGACCGTGGGGCGTGGCCAGCGCCTTGGATTGTTTGCTGGCAGCGGGGTGGGGAAGAGCCTGCTGCTTGGCATGATGGCGCGCTACACCAACGCCGACGTGGTTGTAGTGGGTTTGATTGGCGAGCGCGGTCGCGAAGTCAAGGATTTCATCGAAAACAACCTTGGTGCGGAAGGCATGTCGCGAGCCGTGGTGGTGGCCGCGCCTGCAGACACCCCTCCCTTGATGCGCCTGAATGGCGCAGCCTATGCCGTATCGATTGCCGAGTATTTTCGCGACCAGGGCAAACATGTTCTGCTCATCATGGATTCCCTGACGCGTTATGCCATGGCGCAGCGCGAAGTGGCCTTGGCCATCGGTGAGCCGCCTGCGACCAAGGGATATCCACCCTCGGTGTTTTCCAAATTGCCGCAATTGTGCGAACGCGCAGGCAATGCCAAGGGCGGCGGCTCCATTACAGCTTTTTTTACGGTCTTCACCGAGCAGGATGACCAACAGGACCCGATTGCAGATGCTGCCCGGGCCATCCTGGACGGCCATATTGTGCTGTCGCGTGATCTTGCAGATGCAGGCTTGTATCCAGCCATAGATATCGAATCTTCCATCAGCAGAGTCTTGCCGGATTTGACTGGCCAGGAAGATCTGGAGCGGATCCGCCGCTTCAAATATCTCTACTCGCGCTACCGTCGAAGTCGTGATCTTGTCGCAGTCGGTGCCTACGTGCCGGGCGCCGATCCGGTACTCGATGAGGCGATGAAACTGCAACCCGCCATGCAGGCTTTCATGTCGCAGGAGATCCGGGAGCGAGTCAGCATGCATGAGGCACGCAATGCACTGGCGGAGGTATTGCCCTGATGGCGGATTTTCCGCTGCAACCCGCCCTTGATCTTGCCGAACGTCGGGCAGAGGCGAGGTCGCGCGCAGTAAAAATAGCCTATGTTGCCTGGTTAAATGCCCGAACCCATCTTGTGCGCCTGGAACAACAACGCAAATTTTACGCGGGGGGGCTCAACGTCAAAATGCAGCAGGGTTGTTCTGCAGTCATGGTTCAGCAGGCTGGCGCGACATTGCAGCAATGGCAGGCGAACTTGAAATCGGCCCTGCGCAACATGGAAAATAACCGGTTGGAGTGGCAGCTTGCACTGGATGAATGGGAGATTCAAAAGAAACGGGTTGAGGCTCTGATGGTTCTGGCTCGCCGACACGCTTTGGAAGAGAGACGCCGCGAGGAAAAGAGCGAACGCCGCCTGCATGATGAACTATCCGCCAGAAGTGCCTACGCTCATCGCTTCAGCGAACAGCATGGGGCCGGGTTCCTGAATGCCGAAACGGAATGGGAATGATCCAGCTTGACGAGCTCGCTCCGGAAGAGCGCACTTACCTTAAATCATTGTTGCCAGGAAGAAATTTGCAGGCCCTTGCTGAACGCATGCGTCAGCAGCTTGTTGCCAGGCTGGGTGAGCGAGTTCTGGTTTGCAGTTTGCCAGACGGTTCTGCAAGAGCGTTACCCGAAGGCAATGAACCTGACATCAAAATCGATCGGGAGCTGTCTTCTGCCTGGCTTGCAATTCGTTATGGCGGCACGACGGAAACAAAAAGCTGGGATGTTCGAGATGCAACGCTGCTTTTGCCGTTTGCCTCGCTGATCAGACGCGCATTGGCTGAAACCGTGATCAATATGGGCGATGGCGCAGCATGGCCTGAATTCATGAGTCTGCAGGTGAGTATTGGCCTGCAACAGGGTAAAGTGGAAATTTTATGGAACAGCGGCCTCGCCATGACATGGGCGCGCCGCGCAATCAGGGGGAATGCATGAGCCGATTCTGGCTGGCTGGCATGCTGGCGGCAAGCCCATCGGCCTGGGCTGCAGATACAGGTAATGGTGTGGCGGGCATGCTGGTGTCGCTTGTACTGATACTGGGCTTGTTCGTGCTGGCCGCCTGGCTGGTAAAACGCTATGTGCCGCAGGTTGGCAAAGCAGGCCCGGTCAGGGTCGTCGGTGCAACCATGGTAGGTCCGAGAGAACGTGTTGTTGTGGTGGAGGTGGAAAACACCTGGCTGGTTCTGGGGGTTGGCGGCGGGCAGGTACGCACACTGCACACGCTTCCCAAGCCGGAGGGGATTGAATGAAAGGCATGATTGTCCTTCTGTTGGCAACGGGATTATTGGCCAGTGTTGATGCGGTGGCTGCCAGCCAGGGCTTGACGCTGTTCCAGTCTGCGTCCACAGCAGGCGGGCAAACCTATTCCATACCCGCCGACAGCCTGCCTTATGTGCTGTTGCTGCCTTTCCTGCCGGCATTGCTGCTTTCCCTGTCGGCTTTTACAAGGGTGGCGGTGGTTTTCTTTCTTTTGCGCCAGGGCCTGGGTAACCAGTATGCGCCGCCCAATCTGGTGATTATCGGGCTGGCCTTGCTGCTTACCTATTTCGTCATGCATCCCATCACCGAAAAGATTCGCGTTGAAGTCTTCGAACCATATAGCAAGGGTCAGTTGAATGGTGAGATGGCGCGTGAAAAGGCAGGGGGTGCGCTCAAGGGGTTTATGTTGAGACAGACGCGTACTGATGATCTGTCCATTTTTATGCCTGAAGGCGCCAAGTTTGATATAAAGAAGCCTGAGGCTGTTCCATTTCATGCATTGGCCCCCGCTTTTGTCACCAGCGAATTGAAGACCGCGTTTCAGATCGGATTCATGGTCATTCTGCCATTTCTTGTCATCGACCTCGTGGTGGCGAGCGTGCTCACCGGCATGGGCATGGTCATGGTGCCGCCACAAATGGTCTCGCTGCCGTTGAAATTGTTACTGTTCGTGATGGCCGATGGCTGGCATTTGCTTGTTGGTTCATTGGTGAACAGCTTCTGATGGACGGCCTCCTTCAGCAAACACTCTGGCTGGCCTTCTGGATCGCACTGCCGATAATGGGTGCGCTGCTTGTGACCGCGCTCCTGATGAGCGTGTTTCAAGCCGCTACGCAAATTCTCGAACCTACACTCTCTTTCGTGCCCAAACTGTTGGTGCTGGCGTTCGTGCTGGCACTGTTGGGCGCATGGATGGGTGGGCGACTGGTTGAATTTGCCCAGCAGGTGCTGGGCGGGTTCCCGGGTTTGATTGAATAGCATGGACCTGGCATTCAATCAGGCTGCACTGGCAACATGGCTGTTTGTGTTCGCACGCCTGTTGGGGTGGTCATGGGTTGACCCGCTCATGGGGCGCCTGCCCTGGAGCATGCGCCTGTTTGTGGCAGGTTCCCTGGCCTGGGTATGGGTCCCTGGCCTGCCCTCAGGGCAAATTGATCCCTTATCAACTGCCGGTTTGATTTCGCTTGCCCTGTCTTTCCTTGCCGGAGCGACGATGGGGTTTGCCGCTCGTCTACTGGTTGCTGTCGCGGAGACTGCATTGCCCATGCTGGGGTTGACAGCCGGCATGGGTTTGACGCAGGTTGTGCAGCAGCAAAAGGGCGGTCTAGATTCTGTGCTCCAGGCGCTGGCCTGGTGGCTGGCTTTACTGGCTTTTTTTTCAGCGAACGGGCATTTGCTGGTTGTGCAGGCCCTGAATACCAGCTTTTCTGCGTTGCCGGCGGACGAGCTGTTGAAAGCGGCTTCCGCTGATGAATTGGTGCTTGCTGGCGGAACGCTGTTGTCAGCAGCATTGCAACTGAGCCTGCCCCTGCTGGTGTTGGTGCTGCTTTCGCATTTTGCCTTTGCCGTGCTGGCGCGTACCCTGCCTGGAGTGGATGGTTTCTCGGTGGGACTGACTTTGGGCGCAGTTACCCTGCTGGGGGGGCTGGCCATGGTTTTGCCTTTGCTGGTATCGGGGCTCAACGGGTTGTTTGTCCGCTTGATGCCACAGCTACTGCCTTGAATAGTTTAAAATAGCGGCTTTTATTACGGCCTAGGCATCGATGATCAAGGGCAGTCTGGTGGCCATCGCCACTCCCATGCATGAAGGTGGAAGTCTGGATTTTTCCAGTCTCCGGAATCTGCTCGACTGGCATGTCGAACAGGGTACCGACGGCATCGTGGTTGTCGGCACCACGGGTGAATCGCCTACGGTGGATTACGACGAGCATTGCGAACTTATCCGCATTACCTCGGAACATATCGCGGGACGCATTCCTGTAATCGCAGGTACCGGCGCCAATTCCACGAGCGAAGCGATCGAGTTGACGCATTGCGCCAAGGCAGCAGGAGCTGATGCTGTGCTCTCGGTCGTGCCCTACTACAACAAGCCCACGCAGGAAGGACTGTTCCGCCATTTCAAGACCATTGCTGAAGCGGTGGATATTCCGGTCATTCTTTACAATGTTCCTGGCCGTACAGTTGCAGACATGAGCAACGATACCGTACTGCGTCTGGCTGAGATCCCGAACATCGTCGGGATCAAGGACGCCACCGGCAACATGGAACGCGGTAGTGATCTCATCCACCGCGCACCCAAGGATTTTGCGCTTTATAGCGGTGATGACGCCAGCGGTTTGCCTTTCATGTTGTTGGGCGGGCATGGCGTGATTTCGGTTACGTCCAACGTTGCGCCAAAACTGATGCATGAGATGTGCGAAGCGGCATTCGCCGGGAACCTGGCGCGTGCCCGCGAGGTCAACCAACAGCTATTCGGGTTGCATACCAAGTTGTTTGTGGAAGCCAACCCCATTCCGGTGAAGTGGGCGCTGGCGGAAATGGGCAAGATCGAACACGGGATGCGGCTGCCACTATGCCCACTGTCGGCGGCCCACCATGATACCCTGCGTAAAGCGATGAAGCAGGCCGGAGTGATGTGAGGATGAACATGCGTTTTAACAAGCGTTTTATGGTTTCCGTAGCGGTTGCCGCACTGGTGTTGAGCGGTTGCGAGCTGATGGAATCCAAGAAAATTGACTACAAGTCGGCCGGTAAGGCCCCATCTCTGGAAGTGCCGCCCGACTTGACTGCCCCGACCGGGGATAATCGCTATTCGGTTCCCGATACCGGGGGCGGCCCGGCCACCTACTCTGCGTACTCCAAGGAGCGCAAGGAAAACCCCAGGGCAAATGCTGAGCTTTTGCCCGAGCAGGACAAAGCCCGCATCGAGCGCTCCGGCAGCCAGCGCTGGCTGGTGGTGTCTGCTACGCCTGAACAAGTGTGGCCGGTCATCAAGGACTTCTGGCAGGAGCTTGGTTTCATCGTCAACCTGGAATCCAAGGAAACCGGTGTGCTTGAAACCGACTGGGCCGAAAACCGCGCAAAGATTCCACAGGACTTCCTTCGACGCAACATCGGTAAATTTATCGAAGGCCTTTATTCGACACCCGAGCGCGACAAATTCCGCACCCGTATCGAGAAAGCCTCAAACGGCACGGAAATCTACATCAGTCATCGCGGCATGTATGAGGTTTATGCCAATGAGGGCAAAGACAAGACAGTCTGGCAGCCGCGTCCGGCTGACCCCGAACTGGAAGCCGAGATGCTGCGTCGCCTGATGCTGCGTTTTGGAGTTGAGAAAGCGCGCGCAGATACCCTGTTGGCTCAGCAGCAAGCTCCTGAGATGGCGCGTATTGCCGGAGACGGCCTTGAAATGGATGAAACTTTCGACCGCGCATGGCGCCGCGTTGGTCTTGCTTTGGATCGTGTAGGTTTTGCTGTAGAGGATCGTGATCGCTCGCATGGTATTTACTATGTGCGTTACATTGATCCGCAGATCGACAACGACTCCAAGCGGGATGAGGGGTTCTTCGCCAAGCTGGCTTTCTGGCGCAGCAACAAAGAACAAACCACGCCACAAATTCAGATCAAGGTTGTTGGGTCAGGGGAGAAGACGCGTGTCGATGTGGTGGGTGCCGAGGGCAAATCGGTTGATCCCAACACACAGAAGCGTATTATCAATTTGCTGTACAAGGAATTGAAGTAAGGCCCCAGGCAAGTGCGGTTTGCAAGCCTTGGAAGCGGTAGCGACGGAAACGGTCTTGTTGTCGAGGTTGGTTCAACCAGGGTGTTGATGGATTGCGGGTTTTCATTGACCGAAACCCGCACGCAGCGACCATATCGGCGGCGTTGCCAGGCTGGCGCTTAAATACGAGTTGCCAGTCTGGTGCACGCATGGAACCTGCATCAGTTGGCGAGCTCAGACTGACAAGCTGCCTTGGGTGGAAGAGATAAACCCTTGCCAGTCTTTCTCTGTTGGTGAACTGGAAATCCAGCCCTTTGCTGTGCCGCACGATGCACGCGAACCTGTACAGTTCGTATTCCAGGCGGGCAAAAAAAGACTGGGCGTACTGACGGATGCCGGTCACATTACCCCGCATATTGCGGACAGTTTGAGCGGCGTGAGCGCGCTTGTTCTGGAGTGCAACCATGATGCGGACATGCTGGCCAATGGTTCATATCCGCCAGGCTTAAAGAAAAGAGTGGGCGGGCAGTACGGCCACCTGGAAAACCGGCAGGCGGCATCGCTGCTAAAGTTGATGGATGTTTCCGGACTGCGGCATGTGATTGCCGCGCATCTTTCGCAAAAAAACAATAAGCCCGAGCTTGCAAGAAATGCTTTGGCTCATGCACTGGATTGCGAAGTGGAATGGATAGAAGTGGCTTGTCAGCAGGATGGATTTGGCTGGCGCCACATTGAATAGGAAAAGATGGCTTTTACTGATCTGGGGCTGCGCCCCGAAATACTCAATTCGTTGACTGACCTTGGCTACAAGGAGCCGTCGCCAATCCAGGATGCGGTCATCCCGATCGCCCTGCAAGGGCACGACGTGCTCGCCGCAGCACAGACCGGCACCGGCAAGACTGCTGGCTTCGCGCTGCCCATCATCGAAAAACTGGCGCCCATGGCCAGCACCAGCACCTCGCCCGCGCGCCATCCCATCCGCGCGCTCATCCTTGCGCCCACACGGGAACTGGCGATCCAGGTGGAGGAAAGCATCAAGGCCTATACAAAATACCTGCCGCTGCGTTCGCTGTGTGTATACGGCGGCGTTAATATCGACACCCAGATCCCGGCGCTGAAAAGCGGCGTGGAAATCCTGGTGGCGACCCCCGGCCGTTTGCTTGATCACGTGCAGAACAAGACGCTGAACCTGTCGCAGGTGTCCATGCTGGTGCTGGACGAAGCCGACCGCATGCTGGATATGGGCTTCATGCCAGACCTCAAGCGCATCATCGGACTGCTGCCACAACAGCGCCAGAACCTCATGTTCTCTGCGACTTTCCCGCAGGAAATCGAGTCGCTCGCGCGCACGATACTGAACAACCCGCAGCGCATCGAAGTCGCGCGCCGCAACGCCACCGGTGAAAACATTACCCAGGTACTGCATCCGGTGAGTCACGAAAAGAAACGCTCACTGCTGATTCACCTTATCCGCAGCCGCAAGCTCAACCAGGTGCTGGTGTTCACGGGAACGAAACTGGGCGCCAACCGCCTCGCCAATGAACTCAACAAATCCGGCATTCATGCAGCCGCCATCCATGGCGACAAGACCCAGGGCGAGCGCATCAAGGCGCTGGACGATTTCAAGTCGGGCGAAGTCGGTGTGCTGGTGGCGACCGATGTGGCGGCACGCGGGCTGGATATCTCCGCGCTGCCTTACGTGGTCAACTTTGATCTGCCTCATAATGCGGAAGATTACGTGCATCGCATTGGCCGCACCGGACGTGCGGGGGCAAGCGGCGAAGCTATTTCGCTAATGACTGAAGACGAGGCCCGCTACCTCAAGGATATCGAGAAACTCATCGGCAAAACGATTGATCAAGTTCTTGTGCCGGGATTTTCTCCGGGGGCTGCACAAGTGCCGGATTACTGGCCACCGGCTCCCCAGGTTGCCCCTCCCATCGCGCGACCTGTGCCCGTAAACTCACCGGCCAAACCCAAACGTCAGGCCAAACAGGTAGCGGCCCTTTTCCGCATGCCTGCGCCCCCGC
>JAHENE010000071.1:0-8079 GCA_024643305.1 Thiobacillaceae bacterium
ACCCCGGGACGGGCGCCTCCTGGCATATCTGACTGGGGTGCTTGCATTACTTGCCTGCTCCTTCAAAAATGTGGCTGTACTCGATCAGCCAGGTTTCCATCACCATCTGCCGGTTAAGCGGGTGATCAACCCAGCGTCCATTTTCCGACTCACGCCGGACAAAATCCAGCAAATTTTCCAGCTTGGCCCGCCTTGCCAGGTTCTGCAAAGCAGTTTCGTAATCCGGGTTGAAGCCCACCTTGCCGCCAAGACGACAAGCCAGCAAGTCCAGCAACCATTTGTAGCTCACCTGGTGCCAGGTTCGTGCAGGCACCCTTTTGTTCAGGGTTTCGGCCAGCGCGATGCTGTTAAGGTTTTGGGTTTCGCTCAACGCCCCAAGCAATTCCTGGCGGATTTCGAGTTCGCCTGCTTCTTGCGATGCCATCGCTGCCAGCGGTGCCCCGCTTACCCATGCCAGGGCCCGTTCATCCAGACCGTTTTCCCTGAGCCATGCTTGCATGGTAGACATGTCCGGCAACCCGATTTCCAGCTTGTGACAGCGGCTGAGTATGGTCGGCAGCAATTGCCGGAACTGGTGACTGACCAGAATGAACACTGTATTTATCGGCGGCTCTTCCAAGACCTTGAGCAAAGCATTGGCCGAAGCGGTATTAAGCGCCTCCGCCGGCTCGATCAGCACGACCCTGCGTCGGGCACGGTAGGTGGAAAGCTGCACAAAATCGACTGCCTGACGCGCCTGTTCCACGCTGATTTCGGTAGCCAGCTTGACATCCCCATCCCGCGTTTCTTTTTCCTGCAGGGTGAGGTGCATGTAATCCGGATGGGTGCCGGCCAAAAACCAGTGGCAGGCTTCGCATTTGCCGCAGGCTTCGCCATCGCTGCTGGAATGTTCGCACAACAGGTTTTTCGACCAGGCTTGGGCCATCTCCACCTTCCCCACGCCGCGCGGACCAGCCAGCAACAATGCATGCGGAAGCCGCCCACGCAGGGTCATGAGGCGTGTCCAGGAGGATGAAAGCCAGGGGTAAGGCGCGGGCATCAGAGTGCTTCCATGATCTGATCCAGCTCCGCACGGATGCTTTCGATGCTGTGACTGGCGTCGACCACTCGTATGCGGCCGGGCTCACTTTTGGCGCGATGCAGGTAAGCTTCACGCACACGGTTAAAGAAGTCTGCCTGCTCCTTTTCGAAACGGTCAGCCGCCCTCGCCTGGGCGCGACGCGCTTCAGCAACTTCGGCCGAAACATCGAACAGCAGGGTCAGGTCAGGCTTGAATCCGGATAGCGTCCAGCTTTCCAGCGATTCAAGACGGGTGGCATCAATGCTGCGCCCACCGCACTGGTAGGCATAACTTGCATCGGCGAAGCGATCAGACAACACCCATGCGCCACGAGTCAGTGCTGGTTTGATAACTGCAGCCACATGCTCGGCACGGGCTGCATACATCAGCAAGAGTTCGGTATCCGGCTGCATGGGGTCGTTCAACAAGAGCGCACGAAGTTTCTCGCCCAAGGGTGTGCCTCCAGGCTCGCGCGTCACCACCAGCTCAACGCCGCGCGCCCGGATTTTGCCCGCAAGGTAATCAAGATGAGTGCTCTTGCCCGCCCCGTCCACCCCTTCAAGCGAGATGAATTTTCCTGGTTTCATTTCTTCTTCAGCAATGATTTCTGGTACTGGTTAACCGCACGGTTGTGTTCATCCAGTGAATCTGAAAATACATGCGTGCCATCACCCTTGGCCACGAAATAAAGCGCTTTCGAATGATCCGGATTAAGCGCGGCGCGAATGGCATCTTCGCCAGGCATCGCGATTGGCGTAGGCGGCAGGCCTGAACGTGTATAGGTATTGTAAGGTGTATCACGGAGCAGATCGGCCTTGCGGAGGTTGCCGTCGAACTTGGCGCCTATTCCATAAATCACCGTAGGGTCGGTCTGCAGGCGCATCCTCTTGTTTAGGCGATTGATGAACACGGCAGCGATACGTGGCCTCTCCTCCGGCGCGCCTGTCTCCTTCTCGATTATGGAGGCCATGATCAACGCTTCATATGGTGTTTTATAAGGCAGGTCGGGAGCCCTGGTTTCCCATGCCAAGTACAGTTTCTCATGCTGCAAATTGTAGGCGCGGCGCAGCACTTCGATATCCTGCGAATCGGGATTGAAGAAATAGGTATTGGGGAAGAACAATCCTTCCGGGTGTTTCTCTTCAGCGCCAATGGCGGCCAACATCTCGGCATCCGTCATGTCAGTCAGACGGTGTTCCAGATGCTGATTGCGGGCGAGCTCCTGGCGCACCTCACGAATGTTCCAGCCCTCGACAAAAAGAATGGCCGCTTTGGTGACGTCACCGCGCACAATCTTGCCAAGAAGCTGCAAGGGGGTAAGCGGCTCATCCAAGGTATACCTACCGGCTTGAAGCCGCCCTGCGTACCCCATCACTCGTCCCAAAATGCGGAAACGAAGTTCATTCTCCAATACGCCATCAGTTTCCAACTGAAGGGCCAGGCCTTTAAGGCTGGTGCCCGGCTCAAGCGTTAGTTGATAGGGCGCGGCAGGCAAGGCAAGGGGCGTATAGGCAAACCAGGTCAGCCAGGCTGCCAAGCCTGCCAGGACCAGTACAGCCAATCTAATCAGCTTTTTAATTGTTCTCATTGAGCCAGCTTCTCAGTTTCTCCGCCCAGCCAGCGTCGGGCCAGTAGCTTTCTTCCAGTTCAGCAACCCGCCAGACTTCAACAAGGCTATTGCACAACAATATCTCATCCGCAGCCAACAGGCGTTCGCGAGTAATCTTATCCACATGTACAGTCTGTCCACGCTGTTTTGCCATACGCATGATTCGCCCGCGAGTGACGCCAGCCACACCGCTACGAGAAATATCCGGCGTAAACAACTTGTTCTTCTCGACAATGAAAAGATTAGTCATGGTACCGCAGATAACGAAGCCGGCCTCGTCCATGAGCAGGCCTTCGGCAATGTCCGGGTCCGTCCATTCGGAACGGGAAAGAATATTTTCTAGGCGGTTGAGGTGCTTGATGCCGGCAAGTTTTGGTTGGGACGCAAGCCGCAGATCACACCAGCGTACCCGCACATCCTGGTTCTCGTGCCTTGAAGCCGGAAACCCCATCACTACACGGGTAGTCTCGGCCCCCGCTTGAATCGTATAGCCGCGCTGACCGGCACCGCGGCTGACAATAATTTTGATCACGCCTACGGCGGGCTCAGCCGCAAGTTGGTTTACCTCGCTTACCAGCACTTGTTCTTCAGGGCATGGAATCGCCAGTGCAGCGCAATCCTCGGCAAGCTTGCGAAAATGGTCTGCCCACCAGCGAACCCGGCCTGAGTCGATCTTCAGGGTGCGGAACACGCCATCGCCGTAATGCAGCCCGCGGTCCATCACATTAATGTTTGAGGACCGCTCGCCATTGATGAGGACCAACGCCTCACTCTTCACCCAACTACCTCCTTTGCCAGGGCCTTCAGAAGCCCCTTGGCTTTGGCACGTGTTTCGGCCAGTTCACGCGCTGGCTCGGAATCGGCAACGATACCGGCACCGGTTCGAAACCACACCTTATTGTCATTCACCAGAAAACTGCGAATCAGAATGTTGAGGTCAAGCGTGCCGTCCAGATTCACATAGCCCAGGCTGCCCGTGTATGCGCGGCGAGGCGCGCCTTCCAGTTCCCGAATAATCTGCATGGTGCGCACCTTTGGACACCCTGTAATAGTGCCCCCGGGAAACACGGCACGAATGAGATCAAACAGGCTGACATCCGGTTTCACGCGGCCCGTCACGCTGGATTCCAGATGGTGGACATGTGCATAGCTTGCCAATTCCATCAATGTCTCTACCCGCACGCTGCCTGGCTCGCAAATACGTCCAAGGTCGTTGCGCTCAAGATCAACCAGCATGATGTGTTCAGCGCGCTCCTTCGGGTGTGCGGACAAGCGGTCCTTCAGGGCAGTGTCCTCATCCACCGTGGCGCCACGCGGATGTGTGCCCGCAATGGGCCGGGTGAGAAGTCGACCTCCCTGTTCCAGCCTGACAAGCCGTTCTGGCGAAGAGCTGACAATGGACCAGCCACCCATATCCAACGCAGCGGAAAAAGGCGCCGGATTACTAAAGCCAAGGCGTTGAAAGAGGCAGGATGACGATACCGGGGCAGAAAAATCTGCCTGCCAGCCCCGCGAAAGATTGACCTGAAATACATCGCCTTCGCGTATGTAGGACTTGATGTTCGACACGCCTTCAAGAAACAACTCGGCCGGATCTTCAGCAAGCTGCATGTCAGGCAAATTCGTTTCCGGCAGTTTTTGCGTAGCGTGCAAATCGGCCTGCATCCGTTCAATGAGATTTTCCTGGCCGTCCTCCGCCATCAACCATGTCTGCTGGCTTTGACGGTCGATCAGGATAGCGGCAGGAACGCGCTGTGCCCAAGCAAGCGGAAAATCGTCAGTATCTTGAACCATGCCTGCCGAAGGCTCCAGCAATCCCCCTAGTTCATAGCTCAGCGCAAGCAGCCAGCCGCCACGAAAAGGCAAGGATGCGGATGCGAGGCTCAATGCAGGTTGCGGCAGGCTTTTGAAAAAACCAACCACCTCGTCTGGAGGGGACTGCCTGGTTAGCGTTTTGGTCGTTTGCGGAAATGCGAAGAGGATGTCCCAGCCAGTGTCGCCACCCGTTCTGAACAATGCCGGGTAGCGGCCCGGCCAAGCAGCCTTTAACGCCAGGAGTTCGGGCGTATCAGGCCAAGCCAGTATTTCCACGGACGGTGATCAGGCTCGCTTGAAAACCAGCGAGCCGTTGGTGCCGCCAAAGCCAAAATTATTCTTGAGCGCCGCGTCGATCTTCATTTCCCGCGCCGCATTGGCACAGTAGTCAAGATCGCATTCTGGGTCCTGCTCGAAGATGTTAATGGTGGGCGGCGATATCTGATGATGCAAAGCCAGCACGGTGAATACGGACTCCACCCCGCCCGCCCCGCCAAGCAGGTGCCCGGTCATGGACTTGGTGGAATTGACCACCAGCCTGGAAGCCGCATCGCCCATGGCTGCCTTGATGGCATCGGTTTCGTTCTTGTCACCCAAGGGCGTCGAGGTGCCGTGGGCATTGATGTACTGGATGCCGTCTGGATTGAGGCCTGCATCATTAAGAGCATTGACCATGGAACGCTTGGGGCCGTCCATATTCGGCGCAGTCATGTGATAAGCGTCGCCGCTCATGCCGAAACCAGACAGCTCAGCGTATATCCTTGCGCCGCGCTTTTTGGCGTGCTCATATTCTTCCAACACCATCACGCCTGCACCCTCGCCCAGTACAAAACCGTCACGGTCTTTGTCCCAGGGGCGACTGGCGGTTGCCGGGTCGTCGTTGCGGGTGGACAATGCGCGCGCTGCTGCAAATCCCCCTACGCCCAGCTCGGACACCGCATCTTCCGCACCGCCGGCAACCATCACATCGGCATCGCCGTGCTCGATCAGGCGGGCGGATAGACCGATTGCATGCAAACCAGTGGTGCAAGCCGTCACCACTGCCAGATTCGGCCCCTTCATTCCGTACATGATGGACAGGTTGCCCGAAATCATGTTGATGATGGAGCCGGGAATAAAGAAGGGGGAAATCTTGCGTGGCCCGGACTGGCGCAGTATGTCGTGGGTTTCCTCGATCAGCGGCAGACCGCCAATGCCGGAACCGATGTTGATGCCAATGCGCTCAGCATTGGCCTCGGTGACCTCTAATCCAGAATCCTTGATGGCCTGAATACCTGCAGCCATGCCGTACTGGATGAAAATATCCATGCGGCGGGCTTCTTTGGGATTGAGGTATTGACCAACGTCAAAATTCTTCACCTCGCCCGCAATGTGGGAAGCAAATGGCGTGGGATCAAAGCGGGTGATCCTGGCAATACCGGAACGGCCCGCGAGGAGTGTTTCCCACGCATCCTGAATGGTGTTGCCGACCGGGGATACAATCCCCAGGCCGGTTACTACTACACGGCGCTTCGACAAGGTTTTTGTCTCTGAAAAGCTAAATAACAGGCATCAACCCTTGTGGGAGCTGACGTAGTCGATGGCTTGCTGAACGTTTGTGATCTTTTCGGCTTCTTCGTCCGGAATTTCGCACTCGAATTCCTCTTCCAGTGCCATGACCAGTTCCACGGTGTCCAGTGAATCGGCGCCCAGGTCGTCCACGAAGGAGGATTCGTTCTTTACATCCGCTTCATTGGCGCCCAGTTGTTCTGCCACGATTTTCTTGACGCGTGCTTCGATATCCATGTTTTTCCTCTTTGGTTGATACAGGCTTTAGCTTGGCTAAAGCGGTGAGATTTTACCAAACTTGGCCCAAAAGGGATCAAGTCTGGTTAAACCTTTTTAAATCATGTACATGCCACCATTAACGTGCAGTGTGGTACCGGTAATGTAGGTCGCCTTGTCGCCAGCCAGGAAAGCTACGGCTTCGGCGATGTCCGCGGCCGCACCCAGGCGGCCCAGTGGGATGTGCGCCAGCAACGCTTCTCGCTGCGCATCCGGCAATGCCCGTGTCATATCGGTATCGATGAAGCCGGGGGCCACGCAGTTTACGGTGATATTGCGGCTGCCGACTTCGCGTGCCAGCGACTTGGTAAAGCCCATGATCCCAGCCTTGGCAGCACTGTAATTGGTTTGCCCGGCATTGCCCATGGCACCCACCACCGAGGCGATGGAAATGATGCGGCCAGAACGCGCCTTCATCATGGCGCGCAGAACGGCACGCGAAAGCCTGAACACCGAGGTGAGGTTGGTTGCCATGATCTCGTCCCACTCCTCGTCCTTCATGCGCATGAGCAGGTTGTCGCGGGTAATACCAGCGTTGTTGATCAGAATGCCGATGGCGCCGTATTCCTTTTCGATCGCTGCGATCACGCTATCGACTTCCGCCACGTCGGTCACGTTGAGTTTCATGCCACGGCCCTTGGCACCCGCTGCCTGCAGATAAGCGCTAATGGCCTCGGCGCCCTTATCAGAAGTTGCTGTTCCGATCACGGTGGCGCCCTCTTTCGCCAGCGCCAGCGCGCAAGCCTGGCCGATGCCGCGCGATGCGCCAGTCACCAGTGCGATTTTTCCTTCCATCTTGAGTTCTCCTTATTTGAGCGCCTGCAGGGCCGCTTCATCAACCAGCGCCACGCAGGGAATATCGTTGATGCGCTTGGAAAGACCGGTCAGCACCTTGCCGGGGCCACATTCCACGCAGCGCTCGACACCCTGGGCGGCCAATGCCTGCACGGTTTCCACCCAACGCACCGGAGAATGCAGCTGGCGCGCCAGCGCGTCCTTGATCGCGGCCGGGTCGCTGTAGGCCTGGACATCAGCGTTTTGAAGTACGGGTATCTCCAGGGTACGCAGATTGACGCTTTCGAGGTAAGTGCGGAACTGGTCAGCCGCGGGTTTCATCAGGGCCGAGTGCGACGGCACTGACACCGGCAGGGGTAGCGCGCGCTTGGCGCCCTTTTCCTTGGCTAGCGCCATGCCACGCTCGACTGCCGCCTTGTTGCCGGCAATCACGACCTGACCGGGGGAATTGAGGTTGACCGCTTCCAGTACTTCGCCCTGGGCTGCTTCCGCGCACACTGCGCGCACAACATCGTCGTCCAACCCCAGGACAGCAGCCATGGCGCCCACACCTTCGGGCACGGCATTCTGCATGGCTTCAGCCCGGAAGCGGGTCAATTTCACAGCGTCGGCAAAATCCAGTGCTCCTGAAGCGGTCAAGGCGGCAATCTCTCCCAGGCTGTGACCGGCCATGACAGCAGGTTTGACTCCACCCTGTGCCAGGTATACGCGCCAGGTGGCGATGTCCGCCGCCAGCATGGCAGGCTGGGTGTAGGTGGTCTGATTGAGTGTCTCAGCCGGGCCTTCGGTAACGAGTTTCCACAAGTCCTCGCCTAGTGCAGCCGAGGCTTCATCGAATGTCTGTTTTATTTCAAGAAACTGCGCCAGGCCGCCCATCATGCCAACGGACTGGGAACCCTGACCGGGAAACAAGAAAGCTGTTTTCATCTTCGTCTATCTCAAAACTTTACTAATGCGGAACCCCAGGTGAAGCCGC
>JAHENE010000071.1:8089-8743 GCA_024643305.1 Thiobacillaceae bacterium
CGCGCTTGATACGACCGTCACGCACAGCCGTATCAAAAGCTAGCGGAATGGAAGCGGCGGAAGTGTTGCCGTGCTGGTCCACGGTAACCACCACACGCTCGCTCGGCAAGCCGAGCTTCTTGCCAGTGGCCTGGATGATGCGGATATTGGCCTGATGCGGCACCAGCCAGTCGATGTCGGATTTCTCCAAGCCATTGGCTGCCAGGGTTTCATCAACGATGGCATCCAGGGTATTCACTGCCATCTTGAACACAGCATTGCCCTGCATGCGCATGGCTGCCTTTTCAGTATTGCCCATTGAGGGGCCGCCATCCACATACAGCAGTTCCTGATAGCGACCATCGGCATGGATATGCGTGGAAATGATGCCCGGCTCTTCGCTTGCGGTCAGCACCACCGCGCCTGAGCCGTCTCCCCACAGAATGCAATTACTGCGGTCGGTGTAATCAGTAATGCGTGAAAGGGTTTCCGCACCAATGACCAGCGCCGTGCGGGCCTGTCCGGCCTTGATGAAGTTGTTGGCCGTGGCCAGCGCATAGATGAAGCCACTGCAAACCGCTTGCACATCGAATGCCGGACTTGCATTGGCGATACCCAGCTTGGCCTGCACGATGCACGCGGTGCTGGGGAACACCCGGTCAGGAGTCGTGGTAG
>JAHENE010000072.1:0-3326 GCA_024643305.1 Thiobacillaceae bacterium
AGCTTTCTGGGCCATATGCTGATTTCCTGGTGCAGTCGGACGGCAAGCTGAACTGGGCGGACCTGATCGCCAAGCTCAACGAAGACAAGAAGCCGCCCAAGGACACCATGCCGCGTGTGCGCATCGACCACATCAAAATCGAGAAAGGCGATATCGAGTACACCGATGCCAATCGAAGTGGAGAAGCCTTTCGCGTCCAATTGCAGCCACTTGGCATTGAACTGGAAGGCTTGTCCACTTTGCCTGAGGACCGGGGCGACTATGTGATTGCGGCCAAATTGCCCGAGCAGGAAGGAACGCTCAAATGGAAGGGTGATGTCTCGCTCAACCCCCTGCAGTCAGATGGCGAGGTGGCACTGGAAGGCGTCAGCCTGACCAACCTGTTGAATGTGATCAAGACGCCGCGCAATTTCGAATTGCCCTCGGGGGTGCTGGCAGCAAACACGCGTTACCGCTTTGCCATGGTCAGAAACGAATCAGGCCAGGATAAGCCATGGGTTCAGATCAATGGTGCCAATGTGGTGTTGCAGAATCTGGCGTTAGCGCCGCGCGGGGGTGGTTCGCCCGTGTTTGAGCTGGTCGAGGCCAGGGTTGGCAACGCCAATCTTGACCTGTATGCGCGCAAGTTCGATGTGGCAGAAGTTAGTCTTAAGACAGGCAAGCTCACAGCCACGCGCCAGGCAAACGGTACGTTGGATTGGCAGAAATTGTTTGCGGTTGTGGAAGATGTAGATCATCCGGTGCCCAAGCCCGAAGCAAAGCATGAGGCCAAACAAGATGCCGCAGCGGAAGCGCCTTGGCAGTTGGTCGTAAAGTCCATAAATATGGAGGATTGGTCAGCACGTTTTACCGATAATGGTTTTGAGAAACCTTTGCGGGTTGAGGCTGGTGGTTTCAACCTGAATGCCTCGCTCGAAGGTGAGGTCGGCAGCAAGCCTGCAATCATGGTCGGTCCTGTCAACGCGAAGCTTGGTGCGGTTAAGGTATTTTCCAACAAGGAAAAGGTGGCAGAACTTGGTGGCGTCACTTTATTGAATGCGAATTTTGATCTGGCCAAAAATGAGCTGGGCATTGAGGCTGTCGACCTTGGTGGAGCCAAAACCAGTGTAGGCATTGGCAAGGACAAGCAACTTAATTGGAGCAGCATCCTCGCCAGACATTCCAGTTCGGGCAAACAGGTTAATAAACCTTCTGAAGCAGGAAAGCCTGATATGAAGCTGAAGCTGGATCGCTTTGGGGTAAATGGAATCCAGGTGGCGGTTAGTGATCAATCCACGCCCACGCCAATGAAACTTGATGTCGTCAATGGCAGGGTTCAACTCAAGAATCTCAGTCTTGATCTGAACAAGTCGATTGCGCTGGATGCTGGGTTTGATGTAAGGCAGGGGGGCAAATTCAGTGCCAGCGGTAGCCTGGTACCTGGCAAATCGAGCGGCAAATTCAACCTCAAGTTGGCAGGTTTTTCGCTCAAGCCTTTTGCGCCCTACGTCAGCCAGTTTGCGCGCCTGGATTTGCAATCAGGAGCGGCCTACACGAGCGGAAAATTTGGCTTTGCCAAGACCCGCAAGGGCATGAGGCTTGATTACAACGGCGGCTTCTCGGTCAATGACCTGGCCATCATCGAAGAGGACACCTCAGAGGCGTTTCTGGGCTGGGAAAAACTTTCATCCAACAATCTGCAGCTAGGCCTCGCGCCCAACAATCTGCACATGAACGAACTGGTGGCCTTGCATCCTTTCGGCAAGATCATCATTTTCGAGGACAAGTCGATCAACCTGAAACGTATCCTGCGCAACTCTCAGCCAGTTGCAGAAGCCAGGACTGCCGTAGCCGAGAAAACGAACGGTGGGGGAGAAGTGAGCGCTCAGGAGTCTGCCAAGACCAAGGAGGTCAAGCCAGTCGAACCCAAACCGGCTGAAACCAAAACAGTTGCCAAGGAAGGGGAAGATGTTTTCCCCGTCTCCATCGAACGCCTGCGTATCGACAATGCCAACGCGGAATTCGCCGATCTATCCCTGCCCACACCCTTTGGAACGCGCATGCATTCCCTTTCCGGCGTTATAGCCGGCCTGTCCACTGACCCCGCTACCACGGCCCAGGTGGAGCTCGACGGCAGTGTCGACGACTATGGTTCGGTACGTGTGCGCGGATCCATACAACCCTTCCAGGCTACGGAATTCACCGATCTCAAGCTGGCTTTCCGCAATCTGGAAATGACCAGTCTCACGCCTTATTCCGGCAAGTTTGCCGGACGCAAGATTGATTCCGGGAAGCTCTCGGTTGATCTCGAATACAAGATCAAGCAGCGCCAACTCACAGGCGAAAACAAGTTTGTCATCAACAAGCTGAAATTGGGTGAGCGAGTGGACAGCAAAGACGCCATGAATCTGCCGCTGGATTTGGCCATCGCCCTGCTTGAAGACAGCAACGGCATCATTGATCTGGATCTTCCCGTCAAGGGCAGCTTGGACGACCCTCAGTTCAGTTATGGGAAGATTGTCTGGAAGGCCATTGTCAATGTGCTGACCAAGCTGGTGACTGCGCCCTTCCGCGCGCTGGGCAATCTGCTCGGGATCAGCTCAGAAAAGCTTGAGGCAATCAGTTTCGACCCCGGCAGCGACAAACTGCTGCCGCCCGAACAGGAAAAATTAAAGGCCGTGACTGAGGGGTTGTCCAAGCGCCCTGCGTTGAGGCTGACCCTGGAGCCGTCCTATGATCCCGTGGCCGACCGGCGCGCCCTGCAGGAGCTTGCCATGCGCCGCGAAGCCGTTTCCGTTGCGGGCATCCAGCTTGCCGCCGGGGAAGCGCCCGGCCCTGTGGATGTCAATAATTACAAGATCCAGACCTGGCTCGAAGACCGTTATGCCGAACGCGCAGGCAAGGAGGAATACAAGAAGCTGCGTGCCAGTTTCAAGGACAAGGATGCAGGGGTCGCAGAGCGGGTGATTGAAAGCGAGTTTGTCGAGCGTCTCGGCCGCCAGTTCAAGACCCGCGATCCCGGTCCGACATCGGCCTTCCATGCCGAGTTGCTGGAGCGGCTGACGCAGCAGACCAAGATCGAAGACGAGGCCCTCGTCAAACTTGCAGCGGTGCGTGGCCAGGTAATGCGTGACGTTCTTGTCAAACTGGGTCTAGATGCCAGCCGCATTACTGTCGCCAAGCCTGCCAGTCAGACTGCCAAGGACAAGCTGGTGCCAAGCAAGATGAGCCTGGCGGCGAGCAAAAAACCAGCAGTTGCACCCGCACCGTCACAAAACATGGAAACGGCCCCGGCCACTCCCTGAAAGCAATTTGGGTGCTTCCGGTAACGGATAAAAATATCCCCA
>JAHENE010000072.1:3336-8735 GCA_024643305.1 Thiobacillaceae bacterium
GTTATTGCCGTAAACTTTGCTTCTTGGAGGGGTTAATCAAACAAAACCAAAGGGTAGGGGGAAACCACCAAGAATGAGTTGGCTCACGATCCGGAACTGGTTGATGGTTCGCCAGGGTGAGGGCAGGATTGTTCTGTACCTTGCGGGCCTGGCCGTGCTTGTCGGCGGCGGCCTTGCCATTGGCCGTGGTTCCAGTGATGCCTTGTTCTTCAAGCGTTTCGGCACCCAGTACCTCCCGCACATGTACTTTGCCACCAGTTTTCTGCTGGTGATCACAAGCGCCTTATATGCACAGGTGGCGGACAAGTGGAGTCCGAGCAGGGTGCTCTCCACCATGTCTTTAGCCGTTGCAGGCCTTTTGGGCATCAACTGGCTGATCATGCAGTTTGGCGCCAATCCCTATGCCTATGTGCTCTACTTCCTGATTTATGCCGTCGTTTCCGAAATCCTGCTGGTGCATTTCAGTTTTTTTGTCAGCAGTTTCTTCCATGTTCAGCAAAGCAAGCGCCTGAGTCCATTGATAAATGCAGCTTCCAGGCTGGGCGCGGTGGTCGGGGGGCTGGCGCTGGGAGGTTTGGTGCAAATCTGGCCGGCGCCCAGCCTCGCGCTGGTCTGGGCTACGACTTTGCTTGTAATCGTGGCGGCGGTTTTCTGGAAAGCGCGTCGCAGTGAAGCAGGTGCCGCAACCGTTAAAATGAAAACTTCACGGCGTGGCACCGGGATGCTCAACGCGCTTTTCTTTGCCAAACGTTCCAAGCTGCTGAAGATCACCAGCCTGGGGGCATTTTTGCTGATCATCCTGATTTCGCTTCAGGACTACATCGTAGCCACTCTGCTGACCCGTCATTTTGTACGTGAGAAAGACCTGACTGCTTTCTTCGGCATCTTCTTTGCGTGCTCGAATGCGCTGGTGCTGGTGATGCAGATGCTGGTGACGAGCCGCCTTCTGAACCGCTTTGGTTTGCGCGCGGTAAACATGATTTTCCCATTCAGTACGATGATCACATTCTGGCTGCTGGCCTGGTCTCCAGGTGTGGTGACGGCCACGATCGCCCGATTCAATTACACGGGTGTGCTGCCTGCTTTCCGGAATCCAGCAGCTAACCTGTTTTTCACCGCCTTGCCTGCCTACATGCAGGGGCGTGCGCGAGCCCTGATATTGGGTTTGGTGTTGCCATCGGGTTTGGCTGTCGCAGGTTTGGGATTGATGGTGGTTCCGGTTGACATGGTTGACTCCTGGCTACCCGTACTGGGCGTGGCAATGTCCATGGCTTTCATCACCATCAAAATCCGCAAGAATGTTGCCTACAGCAACAGCCTGACCGAGCTTATTCAACAGCAGGTTTTTTCCGAGAAATCGCCATTCGTGGATGAGGATGTCCGCATGGACAGGCGCGTGGCCAAAAAGATCGCTTACAGCATTCCGGGTTCGCAGGATGATGCGGCGTCATTGGCATTTGTCGACGTGCTTTGCGAACATGCCCCACAGGAAGCAGGGCCCCTGTTGCTGGAAATTGCCCCCAGGGCAAGCATCAAGGTGCAGGACCACATGTTGAGATGCCTGGCAAGACTGAAGCCTGAAGGTTGGGTCGAATACGCAAGAGGACTTGTGCATCATGAAGACCTCCATTTGAGCAGCACGGCCCTTGAGGTTCTGGGGCAGGCGATGGATACGGGCGTTCTTGAAGATGCGCGTGTTTGGCGCAGCCATGAAAAGCCCAGGCCGAAAGCCGCCGCGCTGGTAGTCCTTAAGAATTCTGGCAATGATGAAGAGCGTTACGAGGCCCGGCTGAAATTGTTGGACATGCTTTACTCACCCATTCCCGAGGAGAATATTGCGGCCTCGCAGGCGGTACTCGCATTGCGCGATGTTTCCATGGTTGATGACTTGAAGCCGCTATTGGGTTCTCAGGATGGACGGGTACGTGCAATAGCAATGCATGCCTATGGAGGGCTCGGGCAAACCGCAGGCCGGGACTGTGCTGAAGAAGTGACGGCCGCCATCAGCGACAAACTGTACCCCGTGCGGGTGGCGGCCGTGAAAAGATTGTCATCCGTGCAATCGGATTCGCAGCGCCTTAATCTTCTGGCGCGTGCGCTCGACGACCATTCACCCGAAGTGCGTCGCGCCGCCATGTCTTCCGCAATGAGCCATCTTCCGGAATCGGCAGAGAGCCTGGCAGAGGCATTTACAACCCATTTTACCCATTTCGGAATGCAGGCCCTGCTGGCAGGGGCATGCAGGAAGCTGGACCAGGAGGATCGCGATACCCTTCTGGATGAGGTCATACGCAGGCATCTGGACACAGCAAGGCAGAAGCGATTTGCGGGCGCGAAACTCAAGGATTCCAGCAGTGCGCAATCTGCTGTAGGGCAGGTTTTGCATGAGGCGTTGAATGAGGAAATACGCGGACATGTGTGTGCAGCCATGGATTTGCTCGCCGAGAAGATCCCTGGTGAGGCAATTTCCCAGGCCGCAAGCGCGCTTCACAGCATGGATGAGAAAATAAGGGCACAGGGACTGGAATCCCTGCAATGTCTGAGTGACAATGTACTGGCCAGGGGAATCGCCGAACTTGCGGATCAGCCCGAGTTGAAACTACATGCCCAAGACAAATACAAAGTGGGCCTAAAAGATTCGCTGGAACCCATCGTGCCCGGAGCATCGCCATGGCTGCGGGAATGCATAGAGTCGTTTTTAGGGGAAATTCAGAAAAGTGGACGGCCAGGATACGCTGTTTGAACGCATCATGCTGTTGAAGAAGGTACCCTTCTTCGAGCTTTTGCGAACTGACCAGCTTCGACATCTCGCGGCGGCGCTGGAATCGGTTGCATGGCCTGCGCGTGAAATCATTTTTGAAACCGGCGAGCCTGGCGACGCCATGTACATCATTGTTGGCGGAAAGGTCGGCATCTCTCTTGGGGGCACCGCCTCTTTCGAGGATTTTATTGTCGAGCTCAAGCCGGGAGAGTTTTTCGGCGAAATGGCCATTCTGGATGATCAACCGCGTTCGGCTTCCGCGGTTACGGTTGAAGGCACCGAGGCCTACAGCCTGAGCAAGGAAAAGACCCGCGGATTGTTGCTCGCCTACCCGGAACTGGGGACGGGCATGCTGCGTGCACTTAGCCGCAGACTGCGTGCGAACAGCCAGGTGATGGACAAATATCGCGCGGAGCTGGCGGAACTCAAGAAGTAAGTTGTTGCGAAAACGGGCTGTCGTTCAGGCTGCCGCCCGCTTGTCTTCCAGTTTTCTCAAACAATAGTGAATGAAGGCCAGGCCAGTAAACACTGGCGCGAAGAAGTTGAGCAAGGGCACGAATTGCACCAGGCCCAGCAATATGCCCAGCATCCAAAGCTTGCTCTTGTTTTCTTCAATGACTGCCTTGAGTTCCAGGGCGTCTGCATGGATTGCCAGGGCGTCATATCGGAACAGTCGCTGATTCAGATAGCCGGCGGTAATGATGGGGATGACGGCGCCAACCGGCCCAAGCAGCCACAGCGGCAGCGTCACGATCCAAAATCCAATGTAAACAACCACAGCGGTGAAGGCGTTGGCCGTACTGCCGATCATCCCGCCGCCGCGTCGTTTATCGAGCGTGGGGAAGAAACGCCCGCTTACCGTGTTGACCATGGCATCCATTCCGAAAATGGCGGTCAGGACAAGCGCAGTCAACATAACCAGGGGCACAAACAGCATGAGATAAAGCAGCGTTCTCAGGGCCGCGCCGATCCATGCTGGCTCGATATCGGTCAGCCACTGCGCGATGCCAAAATAATCATAGAGCCACAACCAGGCATGCTGAAGCGGAACCCAGAACACAATGGCCAGGACTGTCCACAGAATCAGGGCGGCAAGCACCGGCCAGATCATCAGCCACAGCATGCGCAGCGAAAACAGGCTGCGAAAGGCGCCGGCGAGGGATTCAAGAATCGAACTCATGCGGTCAGTCTAGACGTTTTTCCGGACGGCAGATTTTGGACGGAATGCCTGGATTTTTTCCGGCCGGGTTTCCAGGTAGGGACCACCGATCAGGTCGATACAGTAGGGCACGGCGGCGAACACGCCATCCAGTGTTTCGCCGATGGCCTTTGGCTGGCCCGGCAGGTTGAGGATCAGGCTCTTGCCGCGCACCACGCCGACTTGCCGCGAAAGTATCGCTGTGGGCACGTACTTCAGCGAAACGGCGCGCATGGCTTCGCCGAACCCTGGGAGAACCTTGTCTGCCACAGCCAGGGTCGCCTCGGGCGTAACGTCACGGAGCGCGGGTCCGGTGCCGCCGGTAGTGAGAATAAGGCAGCAGCCTTTTTCATCAGCCAGTTCCTTTAGGGTGGATTCAATTATGGGCCGCTCGTCCGGAATGAGCCGCGCCTCAAATTCCAGCGGATTCAAAAGCGCGAAATCAAGCCACTCGCGCAGGGCGGGCAGGCCTTTGTCTTCATAGACGCCAGAAGTTGCGCGATCGGAAATGGATACAACGCCAATACGCACGGGGTCGTGCGGCGAAGGGGCGCGGCCTGCGGGTTCGTTCATGGCAAAAAGATACCTGTTGCTAATTGATTTAAAGTTATCACAATTGAGGCATGAGAACTTTTCTTGCATTCATTCTTGTCGGTTTTGCGTTGACGGCATTTGCTGAGCCGCCGCCGGACTATCCGTTTGTCAGTTATGACCAGGGTCTGAAACAGGCTCAGGAAACCGGCAAGCCGATTTTTGTATACTTTGGCCGCTATGGCTGCGCCTGGTGCGATCACACCAACAAGAAAAGTTTTTCCGATGAGGGGTTGAAGAAACTGTACCCCGAGCATTACGTGCTGGTTTATGTGGATGCAGAAAGTGGCAAGCGAATCAGGCTTCCCAGCGGAGAGCGCATTACCGAGGCTGAACTTGGTACGCGTTTCAAGGCTTTTGCCACGCCACTTTTCGTCTATCTGACCCCGCAGGGCCAGGAGATTTTCAAGGCGCCCGGTTTCAAAACGGTGCAGGACTTCAAGGATTTCGATCGCTATGTGATCGAGGGCCACTACAAAACCCAAACCCTGCTTGAATTTCTGGGCAAAAAATGAAGCTTTTCATTGTCACCTTGCTGTTTGCGCTGGCGGGCATGGCGCACGCGGACTGGCAGTTCTCGCAGCCTGTTGAAGCCGGCAGCGTCAACAAGAAAACACTCTTTCATCATTTGGAATCCTCCAATCGCAAAGGCCTGGCCGAGTCCGGCGGACGGGTTGCGCTGGTGTGGGAAGACAACCGCGATGGTGCACCGCGCTGCTGGCTGGCTGTACGTGAGCAAGGGGAGAATTCCTTTTCGCCGCCACAAGCCATCAGCAAGGGTGAATGTTATGAACCCGTGGTTGAGGGCATGGCTAAAGGCCACTTCGCCCTGGCCTGGGAAGAGGATGG
>JAHENE010000073.1:0-7821 GCA_024643305.1 Thiobacillaceae bacterium
GCTGATTTGCCGCCACCATGAAGTAGCGCTGGGTGGAATCCCAACCGCCGTCATGCAGGAAGCGTTCGGTGCCGATGGTGGTGACCTTGAGGTTGTTGATGTCGGCGTAGTTCACCATCAGCGTCTGACCGGTTTCCTTCACGTTAACCACGAATTCCGGGTGGAAGTGCGAGGCCACGATGGATGCGACGCGGGGTTCCGGATGATATTCCTGTGTGTCTACCGTATAGCCGCGTGTGGCCACGATCTTCAGCGGCTCCAGCGTGTCGCCATTCATGATCGTGTACTGGGGCGGCCAGTAGGATCCGGCGATCGCGTACTTGTCCTGATAGCCCTTGTACTTGGAAGTTTCCACGGAACGCGCCTCAAGACCGACCTTGATAACGGCCACGTTGTCCGGGATCTTCATCCACAGGTCGATCAAATTGATCTGCGCATCACGTCCGATCACATAGAGATAGCGGCCCGAGTCCGACAGGCGTGAGATGTGCACCGCATAACCGGTTTTAACGATGTTGATGATTTTCTTGGTGTCTCCGTCGATCAACGCAACCTCGCCGCTGTCACGCAGGGTGACCGAGAACACATTGCTCAGGTTGTATTTGTTCTCCTGTTTTTTCGGACGCTGATCGGGTGGGACCAATACCTTCCAGCTTGCCTTCATTTCCTTCATGCCCCATTCGGGCGGTTGCGGCGGTTCGTGCTGCAGGAACTTGGCCATCAGCGTGACTTCGTCCTCGGAGAGTTCGCCACTGGAACCGAAATTGGGCATGCCGCCGGGAGAGCCGTAGCCGATGAAGACTTTGAGGTAATCGGTACCGCGCGCCAGGGTAATGTCAGGTGTCAGCGGCTTGCCGGTGGCACCTTTGCGCAACACACCGTGACAGCCGGCGCAACGTTCAAAGAAAATCCGCTTGGCGCGACTGAACTCGTCGGCGGTCAAGGGAGGGGCTTTGGGAGAGGCAATGTCCGGACCTGTCTCGGTAGCGCCGATCGGAACAGGCGCGCCCTTGTAGCGCATCTCGGGTTCAGACGTGCTTGGGTGCCCTGAAGAGGGCGCATCGGCGGCGATCGAAAGCTGCGCCGCGCCTATTAACATGATGCTGGCAGCCAATGTGGTCAATCTGGAATTCATTGTGTTTCCTCCCTTGGGTAATTTGAAACAATAAACCTTACCTACTTTAGGCCAATCTAACGCGCCTGCCAGTAACTGTCCTTGATTTAGGTCAATCACCAAGTCACTTGCATCTGCGCCTATGCGAATTGTTATTTGTTTTCATATTGTTATCCATCGTAACATATTCAGGACTTTATACTATTTATATCGTTAAGTTGTCTTATCGACCGGTTTTACGCTGATCGGGATATCCTCCAACCCTGAACTCGCGACTGGTTCATCCGACCCTTTGTCCGGATCGGGGCCCTTCAAACGTTCCCGGCGTTTGCGTTTTTCGACCAGCGGTGAGCATTTGCGGTTGTTGTAATAGGTCACCTGGCAGTCAAGGCAATGGTGACATTCGTTGATGACAATCTCACCCGTGGGACGGATGGCCTGGACCTCGCATTCAACCGCACACACCTGACACGGCTTGCCGCATTCCTTGCGCCTGCGCAGCCACTCAAAGGTGTGGAAGCGCCCGGGAATGATCAGTGCGGCACCGAGCGGGCAGATGTATTTACAGTAGAACTTCCGGTTAAAGGCTGCAAGAGCGATGATGCCCAGGGCAAACGCAATGTACCCCCACTCGCGTTGAAAGCGTAACGTGATGGCTGTTTTGAATGGTTCGATTTCAGCCGCCTTGATCGCCCAACTCATGGATTGCAGGGACAGGCCGAACAGTGCAAGAAGAATGACGACTTTAAGCGCCAGCAAGCGCTCATGCACCATATGGGGAATGTCGAAATAAGGAAGTTTCAGTTTGCGTGCGAGTTTGAAGGTCAGTTCCTGCAAGGCACCGAATGGGCATAGCCATCCGCAGTAAACGCCCCGGCCCCACAGCAAAAGCGTGACGGCCACAAAGGACCATAACAGGAAAAGCATGGGATCAATGAGAAAGGTATCCCAGCTGAACTGATGCATGACCGCTTTCATAAAGGTCAGTACATTGATAATGGACAACTGACCCAAGCCATACCAGCCGATGAAGAACAGGGTGTAGATGAGAAATCCCAGGCGAACACGGACCAGCAGTAGAGGATGTCGAGCCAGGTAATCCTGGAACAGCAAGATATTGGTGAGCAGGATCAAACCCGTTAGCAGCAAGGCGATTTCCAGCTTGCGCTGAGACCAAAGGATGACCCACAAGGGTTCTTCGTCATCCGTTTCGCTTGCGAATATGGGAAGAGCGGGGGCGGGGGCTGCAGTGAGCGGTGTGTGGCTGAGAGCCGCGTTCGTCGTTGGAGGAGAAGGCGGAGATGTTGTCTTCGAAACCGGCCTCGGCGCCGTTTTCGCAGAGGTTTTCGGTAGCGATGATATCGGCTCTCGCATTGTCGCGGTAATTGATGTAGTCGGTTGGGCTCCAGTCTCTGCAGATTGGATGCCGCGTGACTCCGCCACCATTCTGACCGCGCGTGTGATGGTGGCGTTGACCACCATGATGGTAATGGTGGCGCCGGAGATCGCATCGACTGTCGCATAGCCTTCGCGTTGGCCGCCCACGATGATGCGGCCGCTTGTTGGCTTGCCACGATACTGATCGACGTACTTCGCCAATCGTTCTTCGCTCACCCCGGCTGCGAGTATCGGTTCTTCATGATGGACGATACGCGCGCCCATGATGCGCCCGCTGGTATCAATGCCCACCAGCACGTTGATTGGCTGGCCGGAATAAGCCGGGATTCTCACCATGTCGCCAGTGAGAAATGCATAGCCGATCAATTGATTGTTTTGATAGACAGGTGCGGCGGGTGGGGTGCCCTCAGTTTCACCAAACCGATCAGCGGTAGGAAACAGGGAATGCACCTGGGGATAAATGCCGGAAATGTCCGCGAAGGCTGCTGGCATCGTGACAAACAGGAGCAGCAAGCAGAGTAGCGTCCTCAAGGCAGGGCGCGGGTTACATTTTCTAATGGACTTCTCCAGCATTGTGTTTATTTTTTGTACTCGCATCGAGTCAGGACAGCCGAAAATCGGCAGCATCAATACTCGGAGTTTTCCATGCGCGATTGACTAGTAAAATCCCTACAATAGGTTTAGGCCAAATTAGTGGAAATGCTAAGCCAGCTGTTGAGCACATATCAAACGATCCAATAGGGAGCAGGGGCGACTCGCACCGCAGGTGTCGACTGGCTTGCCGAACACAGCACAGGGCGGGCCTTGCTTTTCAAGGTAGGCCTGAATGGACCAGACTGGATAAAAGCCATTCTCATTTTCTTGCGATATCAATTGCCATGCATTGATTTAGATCAACCCCCCTTTTCTTTATACTTCAAGCATGGAAATAAGCATTCTAGACAAAGAACAACTCAAAACCGGCTATCTTCTGGCAGCGTTGGGGGAATCTGAATTCGATGCGGTAGTGGCGCATGGCACCATACGCGTCCTCGCGCCGGGAGAGCGCCTGTTTGATCAGGGCGATCCCTGTACGCATTTCTTCTGTGTCCTGTCGGGTATCGTCAAGCTGTGCCGGGTGGCGCCCAGCGGCGAAGAAAAGGTGATGGATCTGGTTCGGAAGGGACACTATTTTGCTGAAGCGGTGATGTTCATGGGCGGTCGGTATCCCGTCCACGCCCGCGCTCTGGAAGTGACCCGATTGGCCGCGTTGGAAAACCAGCATTTTCTTGGGCTATTGCGGGGTAATGGAGACCTGTGCCTGCGAATGCTGTCGTCCATGAGCCAGCGCGTGCACGGGCTAATCAACGAGATCGACCACCTGACACTGCACAGCAGCGCACAGCGGGTGATTGGCTATTTGTTGGAGCAATTGCCACAAGGAGACGCCCCAGCCAGCGTGCGATTAATCGTACCCAAGCACATCATCGCCTCGCGCCTGGGTATACAACCGGAAACGCTGTCCCGCGTTCTGGCCAAGCTGCGGGCCGAGCATCTGATTGACGTGCACGATGACACCATTCTTCTAAACGATGTTGAAGCAATGCGGCGTTTGAGTTGAAAGGTAAATATTCATGCGCCTTCTGCCCATACTACTGATCGCCGCGCTGCTTTCCTCGTGTTCGGCGCCACCTCCGGCGCCTACACCCAAGCCGCCAATCAAGATCGCCCTGGCCTTGGGCGGTGGAGCAGCGCGGGGATTCGCACACATTGGTGTGATCAAGGCACTGGAGGCACAGGGCATTGTGCCGGACATGGTGGTGGGCACCAGCGCGGGTTCCGTAGTGGGGGCGCTATACGCATCGGGCATGAGCGGCTTCGACCTGCAGTCGCTGGCCTTGGGGATGGAAGAGGATATGTTGTCGGACTGGACCTTGCCCAACCGGGGCGTGATAAAGGGCGAAGCACTGCAGGACTTCATCAACCAGAAGGTGAAAAACATTCCCATACAGAAAATGGCTAAACCCCTGGGGGTGGTGGCTACCGATCTGCAAAGTGGCGAGAAGGTGCTCTTCCGCCAAGGCAATACGGGTATCGCCGTCCGTGCTTCGAGCGCCGTGCCGGGCGTGTTCCAACCCGTCGAGATTAGCGGTCGCGATTATGTGGACGGCGGTCTTACCTCACCGGTCCCGGCTCAATCCGCGCGTGCAATGGGTGCAAACTTCGTGATCGCCGTAGATATCTCCAACGTGAGTCGCCGGGAAAAAATCAGCGGAACCCTAGACGTGCTGCTGCAAACCTTCGCCATCATGGGTCATGCCATCAGCCATCACGAACTGGAAGATGCGGACGTTGTGATCCGGCCGAAGACAGCGGCGGTAAGCAGCACCGATTTTGAGGACCGTCACCTCGCCATTCTGGAGGGGGAGAAGGCCGCAGCCGCGATCATGCCTGAGCTAAAGGCCCATCTTGCCAAGGCGCGTCAGCGATAGCTAACCTGGCTTACCATCGATTCTGGGATGCCAGAGCATAGGCGCATAAACAATTGCAAAGGTGGCGAGGGCTGCCATCCACAAAATGCCGCCCAGCTGGTGCATCGTCGTTGTTTGGGCGGGCAGCAACAGAGGGCCAAACACACGCACGGCTGCTGCCAGATTTATAAGCGCGAAAGCCCATGGCATGATGGCTGCAGTTTGAAGTGGCCGACCGGTATGGCCGAGTGCGACGCGGGACATCATGCCGATTGTCAGTACGCCGATTGCTCCGGTGGCGTAGGCGTGAAGGGCAAGAAAAGGCGAAACCATGCCAGCGGCTGCCAACGCATCCAGCGCAAAGCCGATGACGATCCAGCCATAGCCCAGGTGCAGTACCCACAAGAGCGGCACTTCCCAGAGGCGTTTGGCCTGCCACCCAGTCAGACGGACTGCATGCACGATTGCTGCCGCGGCAGCCAATGGGATGAGAAGGATCTTTGCCGCATTCCATTGATGAGAGATGATCGATACGGCGAGTACCGCAACGACGGTTGCAGGCGCTAGCCATTCCACGACCTGCCATTTGCGCGCAGTGGAATTGACTCTGCGTTCGGTGAAGTAGGGGATGACGCGCCCGCCCATGACGACGATGATGAGAACGATGAGATAAAGGGCGATGCTTAATCCGCTCAATGCATAGCCGGGGGCCTGATTCAGCAGGCCGTATTGGACCAGGCAGTTCGCAATCCACATGACCAGCAGCATGATGGGGAAGGGGTAATTGCGTGCCTGCTTCACTTTAAAAACCGGACGTGCCACCACAACTGCAATTGCCGGCAGGAACAGCAGATCGACGATGGCCGCAGCAAAGTAGGGTAATCCCGGCACATAGGGCAACACACGACCAGCCAGCCATAACGCGAACAATGCCTGAAGTTGGCCACCCTTGGGCATGGCGACACCGGTCCAGTTTTGTGTTGCAGTCAGCAGAAACCCTGCAATGACTGCAATGGCGTAGCCAAAGAGCATTTCGTGCCCATGCCAGGCAACGGGGGGCAAGTCGGCTGGCGTTTGCAGCCAAGCTTGCAGCGTGCCCAGCCACACACCCATGAAAGCCGCGCCGAAAACACCAGCGGCCAGAAAGAAGGGCCGGAAGCCCAGGTCAAACAGGGCAAAGCCTTTGGGCGGTGTTTTGTGACCGGGCTCTTCAAGCGTGAGCAATGCCATGATGAAGCACTTTCAAAAAAAGGCCGGGAACGCGTCCCGGCCAGCACGGAGGAGCCCGATGGGCTACAGCAATCAGGCAGCGTCGGAGCGGCTTCTTCTTGCACGGAAGCAACCCGGGCTTCGCACGATCGGGTGGTGAACAGATACCACATCAGCTGAACGATGCCGCCAGCGAACATTCAGTCGAACATCTTGCGCCAGTAGTTGTTTTGAATTTTATGGTTCACGCCAGAAAACTCATTGATCTAAATCAAGCCAGGTGTTCTTGGTTTGATGGAACTGCGTTGTCAAACACCGAAGATAAATATTTTCCCGTGGAACGGGCAGGACAGCAGGTTTATCAGTGGTTGCTTAAATGGCGTAAACGGCAGGATTTGCGTGCTAAACTCGGTCTCAAATGAGTGGAGAGGATGGCTGAGGAAAGCAATTATTCCCGTACCGAGCCGGCCAGTGAACGGCGTCTTGCCCTGGCAAGGGCAGAGGGACGTGTTCCCCGTTCAAATGAGTTGTCTTCCTTGATGGTGCTGGGTGTAATGGCTTCTGGCTTGGCGATCTGGGGTGTACATCTGTTTGATGGGCTTCAACAACTCTTCGCCGAGCATTTCCGCACCGTTGCACAGTCCACGCCAGATTCTGTATTCAAACTCATTCAAATGAGCGCGATCGAAATATTCCCGTTTCTTCTTGGCCTGTTTGCGGCCGCACTGGTCGCGCCCTTGCTTTTGTCCGGCTGGGTATTTGCGCCCGGTGTCATGGAGTTTCGCGGTGAGCGGCTAAGCCTTTTGACTTTCATCAAGCGTTTGTTTTCGGCAAATGGCCTGTTCGATGTTTTCAAGTCTGTTTTGAAAATTACCGTGCTGGGGCTGCTTCTGTCTGGTTTTTACCGTACGAATCTGGAAGGTTTTGCTGCGCTTGCCATCATGCCCCTGCACGACGCCGTAGCTGCTGCCGGCAACCTGCTGGTAAAGGGACTGCTTTGGATGTTGGCAGCGGTGCTGCTGACGGCACTGCTGGATGCGCCCTGGCAATGGTGGCATTACCTGAGAAGCATGGCCATGTCGCGTGCCGAGGTGCTGGCCGAAGCGCGCGAAGCAGAGGGTAGTCCGGAACTCAAGGCGCGAATTCGTGCACGCCAGCATGGCACGCGACAGGAGGCGGCTGAATGAGCGCCCAACTTGCAATGCCGCGCGGCAGCAGCCTGGTTCGTCTTGCCGGCCCCGTGCTGGTATTGATGATCCTGGCCATGATGGTGCTGCCGCTGCCCACCTTCATGCTGGACATGCTGTTCACTTTTAACATCGCGCTGGCGATGATCGTGCTGCTGGTGAGCCTGAACGCGAGCAGACCCCTGGACTTTTCCGTATTTCCCACAGTGCTGTTGATTGCCACGCTGCTGCGCCTGTCGCTCAACGTGGCTTCCACGCGCATCATCCTGATGAATGGGCATACCGGCGCCGATGCGGCAGGCAAGGTGATTGAATCCTTCGGCAACTTCCTGGTGGGCGGCAATTACACCGTAGGCTTCGTGGTATTCGTTATTCTCGTCATCATCAACTTTGTGGTGATCACACGCGGCGCAGGCCGTATTGCCGAAGTGGCGGCGCGCTTTACTCTAGATGCCATGCCGGG
>JAHENE010000073.1:7831-8734 GCA_024643305.1 Thiobacillaceae bacterium
AGCAACTTGCCATTGATGCCGATTTGAATTCGGGTTCCATAGGCGAACAGGAAGCGCGCAGGCTGCGCAGTGATATCACACGCGAGTCGGATTTTTATGGCGCCATGGATGGCGCTTCCAAGTTTGTACGCGGCGATGCCATTGCCGCCATCATCATCCTAGCGATCAATCTGGTTGGTGGTATTGCAGTCGGAATGTTCCAGCACAATCTGGGCTTGACTGAGGCGCTTGGACGCTATGCGCTGTTGACCGTCGGCGACGGCTTGGTGGCGCAAATTCCCGCCCTGATCATTTCAACGGCGGCTGGCATTGTGGTATCGCGCACTTCCAACGAGCAGGATCTTAACCGCGAGTTTGTCGCACAGCTCTTTGGCAGGCCCCAGATCATGTATGTCTCGGCATCGGTGCTGGCGGTGCTTGGCGTTATCCCTGGAATGCCGCATGTGGCGTTTTTGATACTCGCCGCGATATTGGCGGCGGCAGCTTATGTTGTTGATCTTCGCCTGAAGAGCGGCAGTCCGTCTGCCGAAATCGAGCCGGAGGAAGAAGGCGTTGAATCGCTCACCGAACTCACGTGGGCAGATTTGCCGCCGGTGGATGTTCTGGCGCTGGAGGTGGGTTACCGCCTGATTCCCATGCTGGACCGCAAACAGGGGGGGGCGGTCCTCAACCTGATTACCGAGAGCCGCCTGCGCTATGCGCTGGAAATGGGTCTGGTGGTTCCGCCTGTGCGGGTGAGGGACAACATGGAACTGCGGCCAACCGCCTATCGAATCAGCCTGAAAGGTATTGAGACTGGCTTTGGCGAAGCTTACCCGGACCAGTTGCTGGCTTTAGAAGAAACCGACATGCTTGGCAAGCTCAAAGGCACGCCGGGCATTGACCCGCTGACGGACGTTTCCG
>JAHENE010000074.1 GCA_024643305.1 Thiobacillaceae bacterium
GCCGCTCTGTATCCTGGCCAGCTGGGAAGCAATCGAGGATCGCGTCAAGGAATACATGATCGCGTTCCTGCTGCTCGAGACGCTGATGATCGGCGTCTTCTGCGCCCTCGACATGGTGCTGTTCTACCTGTTCTTCGAGGCGGGCCTGATCCCGATGTTCATCATCATCGGGGTGTGGGGCGGCAAGCGGCGCGTCTACGCCAGCTTCAAGTTCTTCCTCTATACGCTGCTGGGTTCGCTGCTGATGCTGGTTGCATTTATCTACCTGTATTTCCAAGCGGGCAACAGTTTCGAGATCCTCGATTATCACAAGCTTGCCATCGGCATGACCGCGCAGGAACTGCTCTTCGTGGCTTTCTTCCTGGCCTTTGCGGTGAAGGTGCCGATGTGGCCGGTGCATACCTGGTTGCCGGATGCCCACGTCGAAGCGCCTACAGGCGGTTCCGTAGTGCTGGCAGCGATTACGCTGAAAGTCGGCGCCTATGGTTTCCTGCGCTTTACCATGCCGATCCTTCCTGACGCCAGTCAAGAACTCGCCGGCTTTGTGATCACCCTGTCACTTGTCGCAGTAGCGTATATTGGTCTGGTCGCGCTGGTGCAGGCTGACATGAAAAAACTCATTGCCTATTCGTCGATCGCACATATGGGTTTTGTCACGCTCGGTTTCTTCCTTTTCAATTCGCTGGGTATAGAAGGCGGCCTGGTGCAGATGATTTCGCACGGATTCATTTCCGGCGCAATGTTTCTTTGCATCGGTGTCATGTATGACCGCCTGCATTCTCGACAGATCAAGGATTACGGTGGCCTGGTCAACAGGATGCCGGTGTTTGCTGCGCTCTTCATGCTGTTCGCCATGGCCAATTCAGGACTGCCTGCGACCTCCGGATTTGTCGGCGAGTTCATGGTCATCATGGGGGCTACCAAGGTCAATTTCTGGTTCGCCTTCGTTGCTGCCACCACGTTGATATTTGGCGCGGCCTATACGCTGTGGATGTACAAGCGCGTGGTGTTCGGCAATGTAACCAACCCACATGTTGAAGAAATGAAGGACATCAACAAGCGCGAACTCCTGATTCTGGGTGTGCTGGCTGTGTGCGTGCTGGCTATGGGCCTGTATCCCAAACCTTTCACCGATGTTATGCACGCTTCGGTAGATAACCTGATCGCGCATGTGGGTCAGTCCAAGTTGCCCTGAGGAATTGAGATGAATTTCAACATAACTGAACTCATTCCCATGCTGCCGGAAATATTCCTGCTGTCCATGCTCTCGATCATCCTCATCGTGGATGTCATGCTCAAGGACAGCCAGCGTGCTGTGACTTATGTGCTGACCCTTCTTGCCCTGGTTGGCTGTGCCTGGTTGACATTCAAAGGGCACAATTCCGGCCCGGTTCACGCTTTTTCAGGCCTGTTTGTGTCTGACGCCATGTCGGTTGTGCTGAAGCTGTTCTTGTATATAGCCGTGGCATTCATGCTGGTGTATACGCGTAGTTACCTGCAGGCACGTGATCTTTTCAAGGGTGAGTTCTATGTGCTGACCATGTTTGCCACTCTTGGCATGATGGTGATGATTTCGGCTAGCCATTTCCTCACGCTTTACCTGGGTCTGGAACTGCTCTCTCTCTCCCTCTACGCCATGGTTGCGCTACAGCGTGATTCAGCCGTTGCAACCGAAGCGGCCATGAAGTATTTCGTGCTTGGTGCCATCGCATCGGGCATGCTGCTCTATGGCATGTCCATGGTGTACGGCAGCACGGGTTCGCTATTGCTCTCGGATGTATCCGTGGCGCTGCAGGAAGGTGTGGGCCAGAAGGTGCCACTGACGTTCGGCCTGGTATTCATCGTTGCCGGCCTTGCCTTCAAACTCGGCGTGGTTCCATTCCACATGTGGGTGCCTGATGTTTACCATGGCGCACCCACGGCCGTAACGCTGTTCATCAGCAGCGCACCCAAGCTGGCCGCGTTTGCCCTTAGCATCCGTCTGCTGGTACAGGGGCTTGAAGTGTTGCACGCAGATTGGCGAGACATGCTGGTGCTGCTTGCCGTGCTATCCATGGCCATCGGCAACATCGCGGCCATTGCCCAAAGCAACATCAAGCGCATGCTGGCTTATTCCACCATTTCGCACATGGGCTTCCTGCTGTTGGGTATCCTGGCAGGCAGCCAGAACGGCTACAGTGCGGCTATGTTCTACAGTGTGGTGTACGCCATGATGAGCCTGGGGGGCTTCGGCATGATCCTGCTGCTCTCGCGACAGGGTTTTGAGTCTGATAATCTGGACGATCTAAAGGGGCTTAATCAGCGCAGTCCGTGGGTGGCTTTTCTCATGCTGCTGCTGATGTTCTCCATGGCGGGCATTCCGCCTACCGTAGGCTTTTATGCCAAGCTCTCAGTGCTGCAGGCGGTGGTGGAAGCCGGCATGGTCTGGCTGGCCGTGGTTGCGGTGCTGTTCTCATTGATCGGTGCCTTCTACTACCTGCGCGTGATCAAGCTCATGTACTTTGACGAGCCAGTCCAAACCGCTCCCATCGAAGCGCCAAGCGATATGCGTCTTGCGCTTTCGGCCAACGGACTGGCCATGCTGGTGTTGGGCATCATGCCCGGACCGCTGATGAATGTGTGCATGATTGCCGTACAATCGTCCCTTTGATTGATACGGAATTTGAATGGAAGTAACGCTGCTGCTGGTAATCGGCCTGATTGCCGCGAACCTGCCTTTTCTGCTGGAAAGGCTGTTTTTCATTAAGGCACCTTCGTCTGGCAGCAAGCACCTGGGCTGGCGCCTGCTGGAGCTCGTCGTGCTTTATTTCGTGGTGGGCGGTATCGGCTTGCTACTGGAGAAGAAGGGCGGTGAAATTCACCCTCAAGGGTGGGAGTTTTACGCCGTCACGTTCTCGCTGTTTCTGGTGTTCGCTTTCCCCGGTTTTATCTATCGCTACCTCTGGCGAAAGAAGGGTACTTAACCACGCTTGGTCATTTCGGCCAGTTCGTATAGTTTCTCCAGCGCCTCCTTGGGACTGAGTTCATCCGGGTTGAGCGTGCGCAATGCGTCTAATAAAGCAATATTCGGCTCCCCTGTTTTGCTTTCTTCCGGCTGCACAAACAGGTCACCTTGCGGGCCGGGTTGAACCTGCGCGTCTTCCAGTTCCTTAAGACGTTTCTTGGCGGCGGCAATGACCTTGGGCGGCACACCGGCAAGCCGTGCGACCTGGATGCCATAGCTTTGCGAAGCGGGGCCGTCTTCCACGGCGTGCAGGAATACGAGGTCCTCGCCATGCTCAACAGCATCAAGATGAACATTTACGAGTTGCCTGTGCTGCTGGGCCAATTGGGTCAGTTCGAAGTAGTGCGTAGCAAACAAAGTTAAAGCACGTGACTCGGTGAGCAGATGGCGGGCTGTAGCCCATGCCAGCGCCAGCCCATCAAAGGTCGAGGTGCCGCGGCCAATTTCATCCAGCAGTACCAGGCTCTGTTCTGTGGCGTGGCGCAATATTGCGGCGGTCTCGGTCATTTCCACCATGAAGGTGGAGCGGCCGCCGGCCAGATCGTCGGACGCGCCGATGCGGGTGAATATCTGGTCAACCGGTCCGATGTTGGCCGTCTTTGCTGGCAGCGGCAGGCCGCAACAGGCAAGCAGGGCAATCAGTGCAGTCTGTCTCATGTAGGTGGACTTGCCGCCCATGTTGGGGCCGGTAATCAGCAGCATCTGCCGGGTAGGGGATAGCTGGGTATCGTTGGGAATGAAATTTCCCACCTGCGCCTCCACAACAGGATGCCGTCCGGCTTCGATATCGATGCCGGTAGCGTCTGCGTATTCGGGTAGTGCCCAATCCAGTGTGACAAGGCGATCAGCCTGGCTCGTAAGCACGTCGAGTTCAGCCAGTGCCGCAGCAGTTTTCAACAGATGCGGCACGTGAGGGGCGATGGCGTCCAGTAACTGTTCGAACAGAAGTTTTTCCTGCGCCAGCGCGCGTTCGCGCGCGGAAAGTGCCTTGTCCTCGAAGGCTTTCAATTCTGGGGTGATGTAGCGCTCGGCGTTTTTCAGCGTTTGCCGTCGGCGATAGTCGTCGGGAATCTTGTCAACATGTGCGTGGGTGACCTCAATATAAAACCCATGCACCTTGTTGTACTCGACTTTCAGGCTGGCAATGCCCGTGCGTGCGCGTTCACGTGCCTCCAGGTCGATCAAGAAGGCACCGGCGTTCTCAGTCAGCGCGCGAAACTCATCCAGTTCTGCATCGAACCCGTCTGCAATGACGCCGCCTTCGCGTAGCACCGTGGCCGGCTCCTGCTGAATGGCCCGCACAAGCATTTCATGCAACGCCGGCAGCGGCGTACACGCCTGCCTGATCGCCAGCAGGGAAGGTGAATCCAGGCCCAGTTGTGCCTGCACCTCGGGCAGAAGGGCAAGTGTGTCGCGCATGGCTGAGAGGTCGCGCGGACGTGCGCTTTTCAGCGCGCAGCGTCCGGCGATGCGCTCCAGGTCGGCACAGGATTTGAGCGTAGTCGCAAGTTGTGAGCGTAACGCCCTTTCCTCCGAGAGTGCGCGGATCGCCGCGACGCGTTGTCCAAGAATTTCCCGGTTGCGTACAGGGTGGTGGAGCCAGTGCCGCAGCAGGCGTGTACCCATTGCCGTCACCGTGGTGTCGATGGCGGAAAGCAGCGTGGGCGCAGCCTCGCCACGCAGAGTTTCGGTGAGTTCCAGATTGCGGCGGGTGGCGGCATCCATGTGCACGAATTCGTCTGTGCGCTCAACCATCAGTCCCTGCAGGTGCGGCAGCGCGCTCTTCTGGGTCTGCTTGACATAGTCGAGCAGGGCGCCAGCAGCGGCAATGGCCTGCGGCAGCCCATCCACGCCAAAGGACGCGAGATCGCGGCTGCCGAACTGCCTGGCCAGATCCTGCGCGGCCCGGGTGCTGTCGAATTGCCACGCGGCGAGCTTCCTGTTCGGCCCCGGGAAATCAAGCGCCAGTGTTTCGGGCAGCAGGCATTCCGCGGGTCGCAAGCGGGAGAGCAAAGCGGGGGTTTCAGACAAACCGAGCTGTGCCACCGTCATGCGCCCGGCAGCCAGGTTGAGCCAGGCTGCGCCAACGGAATTTTTGTCATGCGCCAGTGCAAGCAGCAGCGTGTCACGATGTTCGTCCATGAGCGAAGCATCGGTTAGCGTACCGGGGGTGATGATGCGCGATACCTGCCGCTCGACCGGGCCTTTGCTGGTGGCAGGGTCGCCCACCTGTTCGCACACGACAACCGACTCGCCGAGTTTCAGCAATTTGGCGAGATATTGCTCGGCGGCATGGTAGGGCACGCCCGCCATCTTGATGGGCTCGCCCGCCGACTGGCCGCGCGTGGTAAGCGTTATGCCCAGCAGTCGCGACGCCTTGATGGCGTCGTCAAAAAACAGCTCATAGAAATCCCCCATGCGGTAGAACACCAGCATGTCGGGATGCTGGTTTTTGATGCCCAGGTACTGCTGCATCATGGGGGTATGGCTGGCTACAGCCATCGACTTATTCGATTCCGCGGATGGCCGGGGTCAGGTGCGGCGCGAAGACGGGCAGCATCTGGCCAAAGATTTTCGGATTGCCGGCGACAATGTGGCCGGACTGGAGGAATTTGTCGTTGCCTTCGAGGTCCCCGACCAGGCCACCTGCTTCCAGCACCAGCAGGGCGCCGGCTGCGAGATCCCACTGGTTTAGGCCAAGCTCAAAGAAACCGTCGTAACGGCCGCAGGCAACCCACGCCAAGTCAAGCGCTGCGGAGCCGGGGCGGCGCAGGCCGGCGGTCTTGAGCATCATGTCGCGGAACATGCCGAGGTAGGCGTCGGCGTGGTGGAACTCGCGAAAGGGAAATCCGGTGCCGATCAAGGCATCGTCCATCCTGGTTTGCTTGGATACGCGGATGCGGCGTTCATTCAGGTAAGCGCCTGCGCCACGGCTGGCGGTAAAAAGTTCGTTGCGCGCAGGATCATAAACAACCGCATGGGAAAGCACGCCTTTATGCAGCAGGGCGATGGACACGGCATATTGTGGCAGTCCATGCAGGAAGTTGGTTGTGCCGTCGAGTGGATCTATCACCCACACATAGTCTTCGCCGCCAGAGCGGCCAGACTCCTCTGCTAAAATTCCGTGGCTGGGATAAGCATCCAGCAGTGCCTCGATGATGGTTTGTTCGGCGACACGGTCAACCTCGCTGACATAATCGCGCGGTTTCTTGGCGTGAATGGTCAGACGGTCGATGTCATTGGAGGCGCGATTGATGATCGCCCCGGCTTTGCGGGCGGCTTTCACCGCCGTGTTGAGCATGGGATGCATAGGACACAACTTCATTAAAGAGCAAGCGCGTATTTTAATTCATGCCGCCCCAAACCCAGAATCTTCTTTCAAATATCCGCATCGTGTTATGTCGCCCCAGCCATCCAGGCAATATCGGCGCAGCTGCACGGGCCATGAAGACCATGGGGTTGTCGCAGCTCTATCTGGTTGCCCCAAAAAAATATCCCCACCCCGATGCTGAAGCCATGGCTTCAGGAGCGGTCAACGTGCTGGAAAGCGCAATGGTTTGTGCTTCTCTGGAAGAAGCACTCGTTGGCTGCATGCTGGCTATCGGTACATCCACACGCCAGCGGGATCTGCAGACGGCGCTGCTTACGCCCGGACAGGCTGCCGGACAGGTGCTGACAGAAGCACAGGGAGGAAATGTGGCGTTGGTATTCGGCAACGAAACCTTTGGCCTGTCTAAGGAGGAGCTGGCTCGTTGCCAGGCCTTGATGACCATTCCGGCCAATCCTGAATACAGTTCGCTTAATCTGGGTGCGGCGGTACAGGTAATGGCGTATGAGTTGAGACGGACAGCACTTTCAGAAGCGTTTCCCCAGCCCGTATTGGATGCGGCGGACCTCGCGGAAGTGGAAAGGTTTTTTACGCACCTGGAGCAGACCCTGATAAGCATCGGATTTCTCAACCCCGCTTCGCCAAAGCGACTCATGCCCAAGCTGCGGAGGCTGTTCTCCCGCACCCGTCTTGAAAGGGAGGAAATAAACATTCTGAGGGGAATGCTATCTGCCATGGAGGCTCCCAAGCCTCCGGCTGATGAAGTAAAATAACCCACTGAATTACTCGGAAAACCGGCCCACGCTATGTTTGCAAGGATTAAAGAGGAAATCTCTGTCGTATTTGACCGCGATCCGGCCGCGCGCTCGGTGTTCGAGGTCGTCACGACTTATCCGGGTTTCCATGCCATTTTGATTCATCGCCTTTCCCACCGCCTCTGGGGATGGGATCTGAAGTGGCTGGCGCGGGTCTTGTCCCATATCGGACGCTGGCTGACCGGCATCGAAATCCATCCCGGCGCCACCATCGGAAGGCGGGTATTTATTGATCACGGCATGGGCGTGGTGATTGGCCAGACAGCCGAAATCGGCGATGACTGCACGCTGTACCACGGCGTTACTCTGGGCGGCACTTCGTGGAACAAGGGTAAACGCCACCCCACGCTGTTACCGGGCGTGGTCGTGGGGGCAGGTGCCAAAATCCTGGGCCCGATTACCATCGGTCGTGATGCCAGGGTTGGCTCTAACGCCGTGGTGGTGAAGGATGTGCCCGATGGCGCGACAGCAGTGGGTATCCCCGCACGCATTCTGGATGCAGAGAGCAAGGCGCGGGACGATCAGGCGCGCAAAATGGGATTTTCGGCCTATGCCATATCGGCTGATATGAATGACCCCATGGTAAAGGCTGTGCATGGTCTGATTGACCATGCTTCTCATGTGGACCAGAAGCTGACCGAGGCGATGGCCCAGTTGGAACAGCTTGGTGTGAAGCTTTCCGAGGCTCAGAAGGCCAAGGATGACTTTGATCCGGAACAATTGAACAAAATAGTTGACTAATTTGCTCGGGTAACTAAAATAGTTGACTGAAATGATCAGGTATTTTATATTTCAGGCACTTACAAGGGCGAAAAATCATGAGACTCACCACAAAAGGACGTTTTGCGGTAACAGCAATGGTTGACCTGGCGTTGCGTCACGGCAAGGGCCCGGTCACGCTGGCCGGCATCAGCGAGCGGCAGGACATCTCACTATCCTATCTGGAGCAGCTGTTTGGCAAACTGCGCCGCCATGAACTGGTGGACAGTGTTCGCGGTCCGGGCGGCGGCTATACGCTGGCGAAGCCCTTGGACGCGGTTTCGGTAGCTGACATCATCCGAGCAGTGGACGAACCCATCGATGCAACCCAGTGCGGCGGCAAGGAGAACTGCCACGAAGAACATCGCTGCATGACGCACGACCTGTGGAGCAGCCTGAACAAAAGAATTTACGACTACCTCGATTCTGTCACTTTGGCCGAACTGGTGGCCAAGCAGCAGGAAAAGCAGAATCGTGGTTTGGTGTCGGAAGAACGACGCGGCACCAAGGTAGCCGCCACATTTTGATGTAGTAAGTAGCGCGTTGGACTAAGAAGATCATGAAATTCCCCATTTACCTAGACTATTCGGCCACTACGCCGGTCGATCCGCGCGTTGCGGATAAAATGATTCCCTGGCTGACTGAGCATTTCGGCAACCCGGCATCGCGTTCGCATGCCTATGGTTGGGACGCTGAAAAAGCTGTCGAAGAGGCGCGTGAACAAGTAGCCAAACTCGTTAATGCCGATCCCAAGGAAATTGTCTGGACATCCGGCGCAACCGA
>JAHENE010000075.1 GCA_024643305.1 Thiobacillaceae bacterium
GCAGAGGCGAGTTTGTCGAGTATTTTTTCTGCGCGCGTCTTCATGATGCTTTCTCGATGCGGCCTTGTTTGAGGGCTTCGACGACGCGTTCCTTGGGACCATCGGCAACGATCCTGCCGTTGTCCATGACAATCAGGCGGTCGACAAGGTCGAGCAGGCTGGTGCGGTGCGTGACGATCAGCAAGGTGCGGTTCGCGCTGAACTGCCGCATTTTGGCCTTGACGAGTTCTTCGCTGCTGTGGTCCATGGAGCTTGTGGGTTCGTCCAACAGCAGGATGGGCGGCTCGTTGATTACGCCGCGCGCAATGGCAACTCCCTGGCGTTGCCCGCCGGACAGGGATTCGCCTCGTTCGCCGATCAGCATGTCAAAACCGCGGGGATGGGTATTGATCATGTCCGAAAGGCCGCCGATGTCGGCTGCGGTCAATAACTGGATATCGGATACCGTCGGCGCCGCCAGTGCAATGTTCTCGCGCAGGCTGCCAAAAAAGAGCGTGCCATCCTGTGGAATGTAACCGACGTTTCGGCGCAGTTCTGCCGGATCAAGCTGGCGAATATCCACGCCATCGACGCGCACGGCCCCGGAGCTTGGTTGGTACAGCCCGAGAATAAGCTTGAGCAAAGTGGATTTTCCGGAGCCGACCCTGCCGATAATGCCGACCCTCTCGCCCGCTTTTATGCGGAGCGATACGTTGCGCAACGATTCGAGTTCGCTGCCAGGATAGGTAAATCCGACTTCCTTGAATTCGATGTCGCCATTGAAATGCGGGCGGCTTACAAAATTTGCGCCCAGCGGCCGCTCGACTTCCTTGCTCATGACGCTGTCAAGCGATTCCATCGCGGTAGTGGCATTGTGGTAGTTGGTAAGCAGGCCGGCCACCTGGCTGAAAGGTCCCATGGCACGTGAGGAAAGCATGGAACAGGCGATCAGTCCGCCCATGGAAAGTTCTGCCTGGCCAATGCGGTAGACGCCGATGATGATGACCGATAGGGTAACCAGTTGCTGAACCCACATTGCACTGTTGATGCTCGTTGCCGCCAACAGACGCAGTTGGGCGGAAACCTTGGCGAGGAAAACTGCGCTGCGTTCCCATTTGCGCTGCATGGGACCTTCGGCCCCGATGGCCTTGACGGTTTCCAGACCTACCAGGCTTTCCACCAGGCCGGCATTGCGTATGGCGCCAGCACGGTATGTGGTTTCGGCAAGCTCGTGCATTTTTCCCTGGATCAGGAAGCCGTAACCGGCCACCAGGAACATGCCAATCAGGCAGGGAATGAACATGGGCCAGTCGATCCAGGCCATGACAAGGATAAACAGGAAGGCAAAAGGCAGGTCAATCAGCGCGGTAACCGTCGCCGAAGTGATGAAATCGCGGATGGTTTCAAACGAGCGCAGGTTGGCGGCGAACGAACCGACAGAAACCGGGCGATTTTCAAGGCGAATACCGAGAACATGTTCCATGATTCGGGTGGACAGGTCCACGTCCACACGCTTGCCGGCCAGGTCCACAAAATAACCTCGCATCACGCGCAGGCCAAAGTCTGCCGCCAGGATGATGGCAAGGCCGACAGCCAGCATCCAAAGCGTTTCCGTTGCCTGGTTCGGTATGACCCGGTTATAAACGTTCATGGTGAACAGGGGCAGGGCGATCGCAAAAGTATTGATGAGCGCAGCCGCCATCAACACATCACGATAAACCGGCAGGTTCTCCAGCATGGCTCCCCAGAACCAGTGGCGATGGCGCAACTTGCCTACTTCCGGGGCGCGTGTGTCGAAGTGAAACTGGGGATGCGCCAGAATGGCCAGGCCGCTGTAGTTGGCCTCGAGTTCTTCAAGCGGCATGTTGACTGCCGCTTCGCCGAGCTCGGGCAGTATGACCCGTGCCAATCTCCCGTCCCGTTCCCAACCGACCAGCAGACAGGCATTGTTGTCTTTCAAGAGAAGGACTGCAGGCAGGAGTGCCTTGTTTATGTTGGAAAGGGGGCGCCGGGTAAGTTTGCTGGCGAGGCCGGCCCTGCGGGCAGCGCGGGCAAAAAGCGAGGGAGTTAACAGGTTGTTGACCAGCGGCAGACCGGAGGCCAGGGCATCATGCGAGCGCGGTTGCCCATGCAGGCGAGTCAGTGCAACCAGACATTCAAGCAAGGGGTCATGTCGATGCAGTCCGCCGATCTGTTTTTCCCAGCCCGACGCGCTGTCTGCATCCTTCCCCCCGTTGCCCTGGGGCGTGTTTTTTTCTGCCATGTTTTAAAGTTTAGAGAACCTCGATTTGAAGAAACCAGCCTGAGAGACCAATAAGTAACACGCCCCCCCCTGTAAAACAATACAACTAACGACAGTCTTGTCCTTTTAATTGATCCCTGATCTGGGTATTTTTTGCGCTCAAATGAAAACAGCGGGCCTAGAAGCCCGCTGTTTTCATGAGAATCGGCTGGTTAGGTGCTCTTTAATGCTGATGCGAAGCAGGAGCGTTCATGGAACGAACCTCGGCAGTAAGCTGAACATCTTCGATTTTGGCCCCTGTCTTGACCTTGAGTGTCAGCGGCACCCTGTCCCCGGCCTTGAGCGGTTTTTTGAGTTTTTCAATCATGAGGTGCAGACCGCCGGGTTCAAGTTTGACGGTCTTGCCCTTGGGCAGGTCAATTTTGTCGAGCGGGCGCATTTGCATCACGCCATTGTTCATGCTCATTTCATGCAGTTCCACCATGCCGGCAACCGTGCTTTTGACCTGGAGCAGGGTGGCATCCTTCTGGCTGGTGATGTCCAGAAACCCCCCCACAACTTCCTGGCCGGGCGCGGGTTCGCGTATCCAGGCGTTTTCAACCTTGATGTCGGCTGCCCATGCGGGTGAGGCAATCAAGGCGGCAAGAATCATTGCATTTAATCTCATTCGATATTCTCCACAAAGAAATGCCCACCTAAAGGTGGGCAAAGTAAAGGAAGGGGGTACATGAAAAGCAACCAACGTACACCCACAATCATGAGTACATGCGGCGTATCTGGCAATGCGACATGATGTCGCAGACCGCCAAAGCCGTTTTATGCTGCGTGCTTTCGGTAGGGATAGAACTCGTCGCCCACCCGGTTCATGCGGGAGGTGTCAAAGCGCGCTTTGCCTGCACTGCTGAACTGGCTTTCCAGCGCGGCATAGGCTTCGCTGGCCCAGGCCTTGTCCTTGAGTTCGTCGGCAATGCCTTCAACCCAGCGCAATTTTTCCACAGGGTTGGACAGGTTGCCGCCGCAGGCTTCATAGACCTTCCGCACCATGCTTGCATCGAGGTTGTTGCCCTTGAGGCGGGCAGCCAGTTGAATGCAGCCATCCGCGCTTTCGCAGGACTGGGCGGCCTGCATGAGCAGGGCTTCGGCACCTGTCGCATCCCCGCCTTTGGCCATGAGGGAGGCGACGTGGGCCAGTGCGTAATGGTCGCTGGCCTTGGTTTTGGCATCGTTCAACAAGGATACGCCCCAGGCAGCATCGCCAATATCGGCAATCACCAGTTCGGCGAGCTTGGTGTAGTCGTAAACGTTGGCATCAGCATTGGCCTTGAGGGCGGCTTCGCGTTTTTGCACGTAGGTGCGAGCTTTCTCCCGACCCAGCTCCTTGTTTTTGAGAGCGGTGGCGGCAGTCTTGACGACTTCCTTGAACCACACGAAATCGCCTGACTTGGCGGCAGCGTCATCCAGCAATCGGGCCACCCAGGTGGCGTCGTTGACATGCTTGTCCACGGCCAGAATGAGGGGGCGATAGCGCAGGAACTGGTAAGCGCCCTCATCCAGCATGGCTTCCACCTTGCCCAGCAGTTTGGCAGCATAGAAGGGGTCTTCGAGTTCGGCCATCACTTGGTCGGCCAGGGCGAAAAGCTTTTTGGGGGTGTCAGCCAGATCTTCCTGTTTGCCGAATTCCACGTACTTGGCCTGGTTGGCGGCGCGCTTTTCGTATTTTGCCTGCACCCGGGCGAGGCGCTCGGTATCGTCTGTGAAGTCCGCTTTGGCGGCGTCGACCACTTTCTGCATTTCATCCAGAGACGCTACGGCATTTTCGGCCTGATCCATCAGGCCGGCGGCACCGGCTGCGTCGCCCGTGGACTTCAATCCCCGGGCCAGATCGATGAACTGCTCGGTGGCGGTGGCGATTTCGCCGCCTTTTTTAAGCACGGCTTGCATGAATTCGGTTTCGCCAATGGCCTTGGCGGCATCCAGCAGGCTTTTTACGGCGTTGAAGTCGGTCGCTCCGTCCATGGCACGCTGATACAGGGCCTTGGCCTTGGCGGGATCGCCCAAGGTTTTTGCGGTTTCGCCGGCCAGTGACAGCAAATCGCCGACATTGGTGAGTTTTGCCGCGGCCTTTTCCAGGATCGCACCGGCATAGTCCTTGTCCATCAGGTGCTCGACAGCGGCGCCGGCCAGTTTGGTGTATTCCACCGCGCGCGCAATCTTGCTTTCGGCTTTTTCGTAGACCTTTTTTGCAAAGCTGTTGTCGCCCATCAGGGCCATGGCCTGGCGACCCAGTTCGATCAGGGGGTCGAGATTGTTGGTTTCCTTGAGGGCTTTGTCCAGCGCGGCTTCGGCGCCAGCCTGGTCGCCCAGCACCTTCATTTTGCCTTCGGCGAGATATATCTGCTCTTCGCCGGACATGCAGTAATCTTCCGCCGTTTGCAAAAGCTCTTCGGCGCGCGCCTGGTCGCCCAGTTGTTTGTAGACGATGGCAACTGCGGCCAGATCCTTGGTGAACTGGCAGTCGTCTGCGACGCGGTCAACGAGTTCTTTGGCATAGGCGGCGTCGGCGGGTTCCTGCAGGGCTTCCAGCGCCAGCGCGGCATAATCGGCGCCGCTACTGCATTCGGATTCTTTGGGGCTGAGGGTGTCTCGGGTAGCCATGATCTTGCATCTCCTTCCAATTTAGCCCGCAAGTTTACCGCGCCAGGAAAAACTCAAGGCTAGGAAGCTTTTATAGGCGCATAGCCCCTTTTTATCTGTTAAGGGCTTATCAGAGCACGTAACGGCTCAGATCCTCATCAGCTGCCAGGGTATTGAGGCGCTGATTAACGTAATCGGCATTGATGGTTACGGTCCGCCCTTCGCGTTTTGTAGCCTCAAAGGAGATTTCCTCAAGCAGGCGTTCCATGACGGTGTGCAGGCGCCGGGCGCCGATGTTTTCGGTCTTTTCGTTGACCTGGTGGGCGATTTCGGCAATACGGCGAATACCGTCCGGCATGAATTCGAGGGTAACGCCTTCGGTTTCCAGCAGGGCCTGGTATTGGCGGGTCAGGCAGGCGTCGGTGCTGGTGAGGATGCGTTCGAAATCTTCCACCGAAAGAGGCTGTAACTCCACTCGGATGGGTAGACGTCCCTGTAATTCAGGAATGAGGTCGGAAGGACGCGAAAGATGAAATGCACCGCTGGCAATGAAAAGGATGTGGTCGCTCCTGACCATGCCGTACTTGGTGGACACGGTGGTGCCTTCCACCAGTGGCAGCAGGTCGCGCTGCACGCCCTGGCGCGAGACGTCAGCCCCGCTGGTGCCTTCTCGCGCGGCGATCTTGTCGACCTCGTCCAGAAACACGATGCCGTTCTGTTCCACGGCATGAATGGCGGCGAGCTTTATTTCTTCTTCGTTTACCAGCGCGGCCGCTTCTCCCTCGGTGGCGAGCTTGAGCGCTTCCTTCACCTTTAGCTTGCGTGAACGGGCGCGGCCACCGCCCAAGCCCTGGAACATGCCCTGCAATTGCTGGGACAGATCCTCCATGCCGGGCGGGGTGAAAATCTGCATGGAGGCGGCCGGCTGCGCCAGCTCGATGTCGATTTCCTTGTCGTCAAGCTGACCTTCTCGCAACATCTTGCGGAATTTCTGCCGGGTGCCCGAATCTTCGGGCTTGGCCGGTTCTGCATCGAAGCCAAAGCCGGCAGGTCGCGGCGGTGGCAGCAGTGCATCGAGGATGCGTTCTTCGGCGGCTTCCTCGGCGCGCATCTGCATTTTTTCCATTTCACGTTCACGGATTTGCTTGATGGCAATTTCCATCAGGTCGCGAATGATGGAATCCACATCCTTGCCGACATAGCCAACCTCTGTAAATTTGGTGGCTTCGACCTTGATGAAGGGTGCATTCGCCAGTCTGGCCAGACGGCGGGCGATTTCGGTCTTGCCGACACCAGTGGGGCCGATCATGAGGATGTTCTTTGGGGTTATTTCATGCCGCAAGGGCTCAGCTACCTGCGCCCGACGCCAGCGGTTTCTCAGCGCGATGGCTACGGCCTTCTTGGCCTCCTGCTGACCGACAATGTGTTTGTCGAGTTCGTGAACGATTTCCTGGGGCGTGAATTGAGTCATGGATTCGTGAGGCGTGGGGCTGGAGGGTTTGCGCCTAACGCACCTGACCCCTCACCTGTCATAGGGTTTCAATAACGTGGTTCTGGTTGGTGTAGATGCAGATATCCCCGGCTATTTTCAGGCTTTCAGCCACGATATCGCGGGCTGAGAGCTCGCTGTGGGTCAACAGAGCCGAAGCGGCGGCCTGAGCGTACGCACCGCCAGAGCCGATGGCGGCGATCCCTTGTTCAGGTTCAAGCACGTCGCCGTTGCCGGTCAGGATCAGTGTGCTGGTTTTGTCGGCCACGGCCAGCATGGCTTCCAGGCGCCGCAGCACCCGGTCAGTGCGCCAATCCTTGGTGAGGTCAACCGCAGCACGGACCAGATGCCCCTGGTGTTTTTCCAGTTTGGCCTCAAAGCGTTCGAACAGGGTAAAGGCGTCGGCTGTGGCGCCGGCAAAGCCTGCCAGCACCTTGTCCTGATGCAGCCTGCGGATCTTGCGTGCGGTGGCCTTGATGACGACGGTGCCCAGGGTGACCTGGCCGTCGCCGCCCAGCGCTACCTGGTCGCCGCGGCGGACGGAAAGAATGGTGGTGCCGTGATATTGATCCATATTACTTTGGGATATTGTGCCGGGAACGGCAAGTTCAAGCTTGTTAAGTTCAGCTTAGACCAGCTTGGCTGGAACCAGCTTGGCTAGCTGGTCTATACCCATCATGCGCAGGAATTCGTGGACAAGGGCGTTCTGGCCCTGCAAGGTAATAACTTTCCCAGTGCCAAGCAACTGCATGATCTGGCCGATGAAACTGCCTACATAGCCATACTCCACGCGGATGATTCCTGAGCAGTCCACCACCACCTCATCATGGGACTCCGCATATTGCATGAGCTTGGCGAGCTGCTCCTGGCTGGCTTCGGAAATCACTCCGCTGAGGACAAAAGCATCTGTGGGAATTTCGGGTGCCGGCGCGGCAACTTCCACAGCGGCTTCCACGTTTTCCCACGATGGAGGCGAAAGTTCAAAAGTGACGGCAAAATCGATCGCCAGATTTTCGAAATCGTCATGCCTGCCAAGCAATTGATAGACTGCGAGCAGCATCTGCCAGTAGCCTTGCTCACCGGGTTCGGACTGCATTTTTGTTTTCAGCAGATCAATGATGGCACTGGCGCCGCTGACCTGAAATTTGAGCTTGTTCTTGCGAGTCTTGCTCAACATGTCGGCAACGTCCTGAGCACCTTTTCCGTGAATGGTCTGTACGTTTGAAAAGTCGAGCTGCAGGGTAGAGCCTTTTTGCAGGCTTGCTGTTACGAGACCCAGTTTGTCGCCGATGCCGGCACCCAGATCGGCGGGGAGTACCAATGGGCGTGAAACACCCTTGTCTTTCTTGTTGTCGTTATTCTCGCGGGCTTTCCAGACAGGCGGTGAGCATTCAAACCGCATGGCGTAATCAAGCGCCAATTTCTCGAAATTGGCTTCGCGCTGGCTAAGCCTGTAAAGATCAAATAGCATGTGCCAGACTCGCTGGTCGTTGCCTTCCAGTAATCCCCTTAGTACTGATTCGGCATTTTCCAACTGATTGCTGGCATACAGCATTGCGGCTTCATCGATGGCCGAATCCGTGGCACCGCCTACCTCTTCGACCATGATGCCGTGGCCGTTGCCAAGGGGGGCGCCTATGGTCGTGAAGTCGTGGGTGCCTTCTGTCGGAACGCTCTGCTTGGGAGCGGGTTCCGCTTCGGGTTTGCTTCGGTCTTTTCTAAAAAAGGGGATGGCCATGTTGGTTCGGCTTCGTTTCCCGAGTGCTCTGTCTCAAATCAATATCATACTGCGCTTTAACCGACCAGTGGCCGGTATTTATAGTTTAAAGGTAACCGGCCTATTGCTGTCCAGAGTGCGGCATGTTAGCCGCCAGGCTGAAATCATGCAGCACTTTTGTTACAAACGCCGGATCGAGATCGCGCACGATAAAAACGAAGCGGCTGCGATGGTCTTCAGTCGGCCAGCGTTCAAGTTCTGTTTCAGGATACAGCACATGCTGCACGCCATGCAGTACGGTGGGTTTGTCATGGCCAGCCAGATTGACGATGGCCTTGAATCGCAGCAGATATTCTGAACGGAAACTGACCAGCATTTCCAGCGCCGCCTGCAGCCCGGCAGGGGGGATGGGGTTCTCTATGACGACGGAAAATGAGCGGATGCGATTGTCGTGCCCGTCGGAATTGGGTACCGGTTTGCCCATCAATCCGCCCGCCTGCACCGGTTTGTAACGCTGTTCGTTCAGCCAGTTCTGCACATCCGGGGTCTTGTCCCGTGCATTGAACAAGCCCAGATCGAGAATCTGGTGGAAATCCA
>JAHENE010000076.1 GCA_024643305.1 Thiobacillaceae bacterium
GCGGCGCTGTGGTGCGGGATGCGCGCGGCAAGCCAACGCACATGCTGGGCGTGGTGCAGGACATTACCCAGCGCAAGGAAGCCGAGGTTGCGCTGGCGCAAAGCCGCTCGCGGCTGGAAGAGGCGCAATATCTCGCCATGCTCGGCAGCTGGAAAGCGGATATCCTCACGGGCAGCCTCGACTGGTCCCGGGAGGTTTACCGCATTTTTCACCGCGACCCGGACAGTTTTGTACCGACCCTCGACAATTATTATGCCGAGATCGTCCACCCTGATGACGCGGCCCTGCTCAGGTCTGTCCAGCAACGCGCCATCGAAAGCATCGAACTGCAGAGCGTCGACCACCGCATAGTGCGCCCGGATGGGACCATACGCTGGGTGCATCTTGAAGGTTATGCCGAGACCGACCAGAACGGCGAGGCCGCATCTCTCGTTGGCACCATACAGGACATCACCGAGCGCAAGCGCACGGAAACGGCGCTGGCCGAAAGCCGCAAGCTGCTGGAAGAGGCGCAGATCCTGGCAAAACTCGGCTATTGGGAAGCCGACATGGTCAGCGGCGATCTGCAATGGTCGGATGAGATCTATCGCATTTTCGGCCTGGACCCGGCCGGATTCACTCCAACAGTCGCGGCCTTCGACAAGGCCGTGCATCCCGGCGACATTGAACTGGTCGACGAGAAAGCGCGCCAGTCTGCTAAGACGGGACGGTATGACGTAGTGCACCGCATCGTCCGCCCCAGCGGCGAAATCCGCTACGTGCATCAACTCGCCCGCGCCAAGGTCAGCCCGGAAGGGCGGATATTGAGAATGACCGGCACGGTGCAGGACATAACTGAACTCAAGCACGCGGAACAGGCCATGCTGGAAGCGAAGGAGGCCGCCGAGGAAGCCAACCGCGCCAAGAGTGAATTCCTTGCCAGCATGAGCCATGAGCTGCGCACCCCGCTCAACTCCATCCTGGGTTTTGCCCAGCTTTTCAGCATGGATCCTTACCTGCCGGAGAAAACCAAGGAGCAGGCGCAGGAAATCGAGCGTGCGGGAAAGCATTTGCTGAAACTGGTCAACGACCTGATCGACCTTGCACGCATCGAAGCCGGCAAGCTCGAACTCGCCACCTCACCGGTCAGCGTCAAATCCGTCATCAACGACAGCATGGCCATGGTGGCGCCCATTGCCCGAAATCGGGGAATCAACCTGATGGAGGGCGGCGGCGATGCCCGCGACAAGATGATCCGGGCCGACTACACTCGCCTGCAGCAGGTGCTGATCAACCTGCTCGCCAACGCCATCAAGTACAACCGGCCCAATGGAACCGTGCAGCTTTCCTGCCACAGCGGCCATGGCATTGTGCGCATTTCCATTACCGACAGCGGCCATGGCATCCCGGCCGAAAAGCAGGCGCGCATGTTCACCGCGTTTGACCGCCTGGGCGCCGAACGCGGCCAGATCGAGGGCAGCGGCATCGGGCTGGTCATTACCAAAAGCATCGTCGATGCCATGGGCGGCACCATCGGCTTCGAGAGCAGCGAAGGCAAGGGCAGCACCTTCTGGGTGGAGTTTCCACTTGCCGTCGCAGAAAAACGAGATCGAGATCAGGCCGAAAAACCTGTTGCAAGCAGAGCACTTCTTCAGCCTGGCTCAAGTGCAAGTTCGCATGTGCTATACGTCGAAGACAATCCGATGAACCAGCGCCTCATGCAGCAGATATTCAACTCTCACGGCAAGCTGGAACTGCGTGTGACCCACACGGCGGAACTGGGCATACAACTCGCCCAGTCCGACCCGCCAGCGCTTATCCTCATGGACATCAACCTGCCGGGCATGGATGGTTACGCCGCCTTTAGCGCGCTCAAGGCGGACCCCAGGACAGCGGGCATTCCGGTCATTGCCGTTTCCGCCAACGCCATGAAAGGCGACGAGGAGCGCGGCATAAAGGCAGGCTTCATGGCCTACCTTAGCAAGCCCATCGACATCCCGTCACTCTTCAAGGCGATTGATCAATTGCTCGTGCAGAACGGAGGTCAGCAATGAGTCCACCCATGTGGAAATATTTCGAGCTCATCGATGCCGCCGGCATCGCATCCACCCTGCGCGCCTGGCGCAAGGAGCGTCCCGGACTTGGCGTGCTGGCGCTGGTGTGCGAAAGCGAAACGAAGGCGGTGAGCATTTTGCAGGAAGCGGCAAACAGCCTCATCCTCCCGCTCGCAGGCGCCATCGTGCCGGGGCTGATAGTTGAGGGTGCGTTCACCCGCAAAGGCCTGCTCATGCTTGCGCTTGATGCGGATATTCCGCAGGCCCTCGTGCCGCTGCCCCGCCAGGGCAATTTCACCAGCGAGGCGGGACTGGCGGAATTAAGCGCTTTTGTCGAAGGCCATCGCGGCGACGATGGCGCCGACACGCTGCTGCTGTTCATCGATGCCATGACGCCGGATATCGGCTCGATGCTGGACAGGCTTTACCTGGCTGTGGGCAATCAGGTGCACTACGCCGGCACCAATGTCGGCAGCGAGACTTTCAAACCCATTCCCTGCCTCTTCAACAATACGGCTTTTGTCCAGAATGCCGCGCTCGCGCTGATTCTTCCGCACCATCCGGGCGCCATGCTCGCCCACCATTACTGCAATGCAGCCCCGCTGGGCATCGCCACCAGCACTACCCTGAACCGCGTCACCACCATCAACGGGCGCGCGGCTTTCGAACTGTACCAGGAGCTGGCTTCCAGCATGCTGGACGTGGAATTGACGCGGGAAAATTTTTATCAGTACGCCGTGCACTTCCCATTGGCACAGCAGATGGCCGAGGGCGAGCCGCTGGTACGCATTCCCGTAGGCGTTGAAGACGACGGCAGCCTGTATTGCGTGGGCGAAGTGCGGGAGTCGTCGATGATGTCCATCGTGAGGGCCCCAGAACCAGGCATGGCGGAAACCGCAGAAGACATCGCCGCAGTAGTGCGGGAACAAAAACCAGCAGCAGTGTTCGGATTTTATTGCGCCGGCCGCCTGATGCATCAGGGAGAATCGGCCGCGGCCGCGGAGATCGCCCATTTGCAGAACTTCCTTTCTCCGGCGCCGCTGTTCGGTGTGCTGAGCCTGGGCGAAATCGCCAATTACCGGGGCCACGGTTACCCCCGATTCCATAACGCAACCATCGTCGCCCTGCCATGGTTTTGAAAACGGATCAAATCATGCCGGTCCTCTATGACCTGGCCATGACCATGGCGGGCGAAACACGCCCCTACTCATTGGCCACTTCGATGTTGCAGCGGCTGATGTCCCATACCGGGTGCAGTTGCGGTCTGCTGCTTCTGAACCCGGTGCCCTCCGCTGACGGAAAAAACATCAAGGCGCTAACCTACACCGCCATCGGCAGCCCCGTTTTGCGCGCGCTGGAGGGGAAAAACCATGAGTGGCCGATGGAAGCCCTGGGCGGGGAGGGCATGCAATCGGTGCAGGGCTGGCTTCCCGCCGGGGAAACATCCCGTTATGCCCTCAGGCTTGAATTGCCGGGCATGGGACACATCCTGCTGTTCTCCAACAGGCCGCACGAAAATAGCATCGAACAGAAAAGCCTGCTGGCACCCGTAATGGCGAAATTCGCCAGCAGCCTCAAGCACTGCCTGGAAAGCGACAGCAATGAAAAAACGCTGGAGAGAAGCGAGACGCGCATTCGCGATATTCTGCAATCCTCGCCGGACTGGATATGGGAGGCAACGCCTCACGCCATCCTCACGTTCAGCAACAAGAAGACGTCTGAATTGCTGGGCATCGAACAGGATGAAGTGCTCGGCAGACCGCTTTTTGAGTTCATGCCGCAAGAGGAGGTGACTCATTTCAGCCTGGCTTTCCGGGATGTCGTGGCCAGGCGGCAGGCTTTCCACAATCTGGAAAGCATCTTCCTGCACCGGGACGGCCATGAAGTGGTTCTTGAAACGAGCGCAGTGCCCATTCTTGACCGCAAGGGCACTTTGTTCGGTTACCTGGGCGTTTCGCGCGACATTTCCGAACGCAAGAAACACGAACGGGAACTGCTGGAGGCCAGGGACAAGGCAAGGGCTTCGGACCGCTCCAAAAGCCTTTTCCTCTCCAGCATGAGCCATGAATTCCGCACACCGCTTAACGCCGTACTCGGCCACGCCCAGTTGATCGGCATGCAGAAGGATCTCCCGCCGGAAACTTTTTCAAGCGCCGGGGAGATTCTGCAGGCCGGAAAGGTTCTGCTCTCGCTGGTGAGCAATGTCCTGGAGCTATCCCGCCTCAGCTCCGACGGAAGCGAAATACAAATCGAACTGTTTCCCGTCAACGACGTGGTCGAGGCCGGCATCGCCCAGCACGCCGAAGCAGCTGCATCGAAGTCGGTAATAATCAACCCCCTCTGCAAGTGCGGACGGGTAATGGTTGAAGCCGACCGTTCTGCCCTGAGCATGGTGCTGAACCAGTTGATTGGAAATGCCGTGAAGTACAGCCCAGAGGGCGGTGAGGTAAAAATAACCTGCCAGAACACGGGAAGCGGCCGGACAAGAATTCTTGTAACAGACAATGGCCCGGGCATTGCCGCCGAAGATCAGAAAGCGCTTTTCAAACCCTTCGATCGCGCAGGCAAGCAAAAAAGCCATGTCCACGGTTCAGGCGTCGGCCTGGCCATCGCAAAACAGCTGGCCGCGGCCATGTCGGGGTCGGTCGGCCTGGAAAGTTCGCCGGGCCAGGGCAGCACGTTCTGGGTGGAAATTCCCCTGGCCGAGCCGGAGGACAATTCCCTTTCCGCTTCCTCAGGGGTGCAGGCTGAAACCCTCCAAAAAAATCTTTCGCCCATAAGGGTTTTGGTGGCAGAAGATTATGCCCCCAACCAGATGGTGATCAGGATCCAGCTGGAGAACCTGGGCTGCAAATGCGACATTTCCTCCAACGGAGAAGAGGCCCTGGCCCTGTGGCAAAAGAATCCCTACGATCTGCTGCTGACCGACCTCAACATGCCGGTCATGGACGGCTTGGTGCTGGCCCGCGAAATTCGCGAACGGGAAGCAAACAGCGACAGGCATATTCCCATTGTCTGCATCACCGCGGCAGCGGTTCCTTCTGAGCTGGAAGAGTGCGCCCATGCAGGCATGGACGACAGGCTGATCAAACCGATTGCCATGGAGGATTTGCGGAGAGTGGTGGAACGCTGGGGAACGAAACCCGACGTTAGCATGCCCGTCAAGCCTGCCTCGCCCGCAGCAGGCAGCAGTGTGATGCTTGATCTCGAGCATTTGTACAGCATTCTTGGCGAAACCAACGAGGAACAGGCGCGAAAGCTCATCGCAACCTTTATCGAATCTGCCGACAAGGGGCTGGCTCAGCTGACTTCGGGCAGCGACCCCGTATTGGTGTCGCGTGAAATGCACAAGCTGAAATCCTCGGCGCGAACGGTAGGCGCGCTGCGCTTTGCCGGACTGGCCGAAACCCTGGAGCAGCAGCTCAGGGAAGGCCGGGCAAACAACATCCCGGCATCCCTCGCCGCCATGCGCGAGGAATTGGCCCAGGTCAACGCCGCATCCGCCAGCCTTCATGCGCCCGGAAACAAAAAGCAGGACGCCCATCAGGCGCTTGCGGGTTTCGGCTCGGTACTGGTCGTTGACGACGATCCTGTCATATTGCAGCAGATGTCTGCCATGCTGGCCTCGCTTGGTGCAAACGAAGCACTGACTGCGGCAAGCGGCCGGGATGCACTTAAACTGCTGCGCGAAAGGAATGCGAAGCTGGATGCCCTGATCTGTGACTTGAACATGCCTGAAATGGACGGGGTGGAACTCATCCGCCTGTTTGGCCGCACGGGTTTCAAGGGCGGCCTGATCCTGATGAGCGGCGCGGACGAGAAGGTGCTCAACACAGTGGGAAAACTCGCAGACCTGCAAGGTTTGAACGTGTTAGGCCAACTGTTGAAACCGGTAATGCCGGCCCAGATTGTGAGCCTGTTAACGCAAAAAAGCGCGCCGCGCGTGCGCAAGGCGCCAGGTAGCTTCATGACTGAAGTTTCTTCGCAGGCTATCCGCGAGGGCATGGAGCGGGACGAATTCACTGTATGGCTCCAGCCCAAGGTTGATGCCGGCAGTCTGAAGCCGGTTGGAGTGGAGGCGCTGGCGCGATGGCAGCATCCGGGGCGCGGCATCATATCGCCCGATGTTTTCATCAGCGTGGCCGAACGCGAAGGCCTGATCAGGGAGCTGTCCCAGATACTGGTATCCAAGGCCCTGATGGAAGGCGCAAAGCTGCACGAAGCAGGCTTCCCTCTGACAATCGCCCTGAACCTTTCCGGCCTGTGGCTGGATGACCTCATGCTGCCGGACTTCATCCTGGCCACAACGCATGCAGCCAAGCTGCGCCCGCGCGACGTCATACTGGAAGTGACGGAAACGGGCGTGATGAAAGACCTGACCACGGCGCTCGACGTGTTGACACGTCTGCGCCTGAAAGGATTTGGCCTTTCCATCGATGACTTCGGCATCGGTTATTCATCCTTCGAACAGCTTGACCGCATTCCCTTTACCGAACTCAAGCTTGACCGCAGTTTCGTCAGCAAGGGTGCGCACGACGCGACCGCCCGCGCCATTCTCCAAAGCAGCATGGACATGGCAAGGCGGATGTCACTTTCCACAGTTGCCGAAGGCGTCGAAACAGAGAATGACCTGGAACTGGTACGCAGGATGGGTTGTGACTGGATTCAGGGATACCTGATTGCCAAGCCCATGCCCGTCGAAGAACTAACCGAGTGGCTCAAGACACGCTGATGGGTGTCTGATTACTGCTTGAGCCCCGGGTCGAGGGTATACAGCAATGACTGCACCAGCGTAATGACGTCTTCGGGCTTGCGTCCATCCACCTCGAATACGGGTACCCTGAAACCGCGTTTGGAAAGGTGCAAAACATATTCATCGATGTCCGGGCCTTTGCCTGGATGCATTCGGGTTATGCCGATGGCCATGGCCGTATCGTCGATGAAGTTCCTGAAGTTGTCGATGTAGAAATCCATCTCGTCGAGCGGATTCGGGTTTTCGTTGTTGAGCAGCAGAACCAGCCCGATACCGCCTTCTGTGATGATCTCCCACATGAAATCGAAGCGCGCCTGGCCTGGCACCCCATACAAGTGGATGTGCTCGCCGCCGCCCAGTTCCATCAGGCCATAGTCCATCGCCACCGTGGTCTTGTCCTTGATGCTGCGGACCTCGTCCGTTGCGTACTCTTCCGTGGTAAATGGCTTGATGTCGCTGATGGCCGCGATGGAAGTGGTTTTGCCTGCGCCAACAGGGCCCGCAAATACGATTTTGTAAACGCTCATGCCGCAATTGCCTCGTCTGTTCCGATTTCCACATCCGCTGAAGGCTTGCGCTGAAGCAGGCGTTTCATGATCGTGGAGAAAAGACCGCGTTCCTTGTGCTCTGTGACCTCAGGCGCTTCCCAGGCAGTATCGACTTCGCGGCGGGCAGATCCAACAAGGCCGGCGGCATATGCCGAGGTATAAACGCTAAACACTTCCTGTTCGGGCATGTCTAGCGCCTCGGAGATTTCGCTCAGGCTGGCAGGCTGGCGCACCCAGTAGGCGACAATGCGCATCTCGTCAGGCGTGCATGCCAGATGCGTCATGTTAGGCCAGCGCCGCAGATACATTCGCTGTTCCGCATCGACACCCAAGGGCAGACGCCCCTGGCTGGTTACCCACCCCAGCCTCCACATAAGCTGCTCCCAGGACATGCCATAGGTGTTGCCTGCGAACTGCTCAACGACCTGTTCGCGCGTCATGTACTCAACACCCGAGAATTTGCTCATGTCGGACGGATTCGAATCGTTCTCGCCCTTGGCTCCCGCTTTGAACAAGGACAACACGCGCGCCTGCGAGCAATTGACTTGAATCATCTTTGATTTTGGATCCAGAATGATGACGCGATCTCCCTGAAGCCGGACAACCGCAATCTTCTCCTGTCGGCCAGCTTGTTCATGTGCATTCAGGATGACGCCCATCAGGTAAGCCTGGGGATCGAAGCAGGCACCCTCTGAAAATGCCGAGTCTTCCGGGCGATGTTTTGAGTTTCTTGTCCGCCCGCTCAGGGATGAAGCCACGTCGGCCGGCTGGGTCTCCTCTATCTGAAGATTCCTGCCTGACATCTTTTCAACAGCATCCAGCAAGCGGCCTGCTGAAAGGGGTTTGCGAATAACGGCAATCTCACCGCATTCCATATTTTCCATGGACGACAAACCGATTGCCCGAAAGGCAGGCTTGCGTTCACAGATGGCATAATAATTCTTGAGTGAATCTTCGCGATCAAGATCAATGATTGCCATTTCTGCGTCCTGCTCATCGGCAACCGAGATTGCGCCATTGGTGCGATGTTTGAATACAAGCGAGATCGATTGCCTCGTTCTTTCATCCATTTCAATCAAACAAATTTTCATTTTTGACACCGTATCCTCTCTCTGCGCCAGAAACCGGGGCAGGAAAACCCGGACTCAAACCCTGCAACGAAACCATGCCATTGATGCGTCACATGGAGCAGACTGCTGACGCTCTTTCGACAAGCGAAAGATAGTCAGCCGCAAAACACATGCATATATGCCTGAAGCTCTATGCCAAAAGTTGTAAGCTTTACTACATATAAAGTTTTGCAAACCATGGCCGTA
>JAHENE010000077.1 GCA_024643305.1 Thiobacillaceae bacterium
CAGTCCGGCATGACTACCAGGAAACCCTGGCTGGCGAGTTCGGTGATATGTTTCTGCTCGTTCTCGTCGATGCCGCGTTTGGCATGGATGAACAGCACGGGCGGAAAGGGGCCTTTGCCCCCCGGGGTCGCGATATAGACGGGAACTTCCGTGCCATCCGGGGATTTGATCGTGGTCTGGCTGACGCTGGGGCCATCGGTTGTGGCGGCTGACTTGTCATCTGCCAGGGCAATGCCGGAACCGAATGCCAGCAAAAGAATCCATAGGTGACGCATGGGGTCTGACTCTTGATGTATGTGGGAAAATTGATTCTAGTGCATGCAATCCTTTTCCACCCTGGTAATCAATGACCAGCCTTTCCCTGCCTGTGGTGCGTCGCCGTTTTCTCTTCATGCTGTGGCTGTCTGCTGCATTGCATGCGTTGTTGATCGGCCTTACCCGGATGCCGCCGCCGGCTGCGGTGACATTGCCGCCGGAACTGGAAGTGCAACTGTCGACCTCCACCCCATCCATCCAGCACCCAGAACCATTGGCAAAGCCCAGGCTTGTGACGCCGCGCCCATCACAACCGGTGCAAGAACCACTGCCCAAACCCCAGGTGGTCGTTCAGCCGACGACACAGCCAGTTGCCGCACCCGATACACCAATCGCACCGGCACCCGTGGCGGCAACGCCAGCCGTTGCGCCCAGCCGTGAAACACCCGGACCGCAGGTCAGCATTCCGCTGGTGGCGGATACACGTTATTACAGTGCAAAAGAACTGGATGTGCAGCCTTCTGCCCTGCGCAGGCCGGAACCGGTCTACCCGCCCCAGGCCGACGAGCAGGGGGTATCAGGACGTGTGGTGGTCAGGCTGCATCTGGAGGCCGACGGTAGCATCAGCAAAACAGAGCTGGTTTCGGTGACACCCGGTGGGGTTTTCGGTGAGATGTTCAGGAAATCCACGCTGGATTCGCTGAAATCGATCCGCTTTCGTCCGGCCCAGCGCAATGGTCAGCCGGTGCGGGCGGTGGTGGAAATTCCGGTGGTGTTTGAGCCAGACAAATAGGGGCTATTTCGCAGCATTGATGACAGGTTGGGCGGCATAGCCTTTGGGCAGCAGTACCCACATGCGCCCTTTCTGTTTCATCCTGCCGGCCTGTTCGCCCGCCTCCGAGCCAAATCCCCAGAAAAAATCCGCGCGCACCGCACCGCGGATGGCGCCACCAGTATCCTGCGCCATCATCAGGCGGTTGAGTGGCTGGGGAGAGTTGGGCCAAGTTGTGGCGAGGAACACCGGCGCACCCAAGGGGATGAACTTGGAGTCGACTGCAATGGAGCGGCCAGCCGTCAGAGGCACGCCCAGGGCGCCCACAGGTCCTGAAAGGCCGTTGGGCAGTTCCTTGAAGAATACAAAACTCGGGTTGCTCTGAAGCAATTCGGATAATTTGTCCGGGTTGGCCTGACCCCAGGCCTTGATTCCCTGCATCGAGGCTTCTTCCAGCTTTAACTCGCCGCGCTCCACCAGCAACTTGCCGATGGAACGGTATGGATGGCCGTTCTGGTCTGCATAGCCGATGCGCATATGCGCACCATCCGGCAACTCGATACGGCCGGACCCCTGGATTTGCAGGAAGAATAGTTCGACCGGATCCTCTGCCCAGGCAATCGGCTTGCCCTTGAAACCACCGTTGGCATTCTCGATTTCGCTGCGTGTGGGGTAGGGCACGATCTTGTTCCCCTGCAGCCGCCCGCGCAAACGCAGGCTTTTCAATTCCGGATACACGCTGGAAAGATCCACTGCAATCAAGTCGTCGGGTGCGGCGTAGATGGGATAACGCGCCTTGCTCGTGCGTGCGCGATCTCCCTTGAGCAAGGGTTCGTAATAGCCGGTGACAGTGCCTTCCAGCGAGTTGTCGGTATTGAAAACCTCATGCGGCTGGAAGCGCTGTTCGAAGAAAATGCGGATTGCCGCTTCGTCTGTGCCATTTACGTACTGCGCGTCGTTGCAAACCCCCAGCCAGGATGGCTGGCTTTTCAGACCGGCGCAGGTTTGCAAAAAGGCCGGCCATGTTTCCAGTAAGCTGTCCTGTTTCCAGGCGACAATGGCGCTCCAGTCCACCGGCCGCAATTGAGCCATCGGCACGGGTGGTGGCGGGAGAATCGCGGGCGGTGTTGGTGGGGGAGCGGGTGGCGGCGGCGGGGGAAACGGCGGTGGCGGCGGAGCGGGTGTCGTGACTGGCGGAGCGGGTGTTGGCTCTGGCTCGGGAGTGGCACAAGCCGCCAACAAAACTGCGGTGAGCAGGCTTGCGTAAAATGATCGCTTGATAAGAAAACGTCTCATTGAATAGGAGTATAAACCGTGGATGCAGGAAGTCTCTTGTTGTTGCTGGAAGCAGGGGTTGCGCTCGGCCTGTTGATTTTTATCGTCTGGTGGACGATGAAAAAATAATCAAGCGCTACTGCGGGTCGATGCTGCTGTGTTGGCAACCGTTTCAGGATGCTCATTTACGCAAAAGCACACTCCGCGTTCTCGCCAGTCTCTGCCTTGCCTGATCACCCCTTGCCGTGCTCTCGTGAGTAGCAGAAATTGCAAAATTGTTGCTTGATGCGCTCAATGCAGTACCCGCGGCATGGATAGGGTGAATTCCGGGATGTCGGCGTCGAACTTCTGTCCGTCTTCCGACACCATCTGATAGCTGCCGCGCATGGTGCCCACTGGTGTGCCAAGTGAAGTGCCGCTGGTGTATTCAAAACTCTCGCCGGGGCGCAGAAAAGGTTGCTCGCCTACCACGCCCAGGCCGCGCACTTCCTGAACCTCATTTTCGGCATCCGTAATCACCCAATGGCGAGAGATCAATTGCGCTGACTCGGTACCCTCGTTGGCGATGGTGATGGTGTAGGCAAATATATAACGATCTGCGCCCGGATCGCTTTGCTCGGGGATGTACGTTGTACGTACGGTCACCTGAATATCGTATTTCTTGCTTTCGGCCATATAAATCCCTGACATCCCAAGTTTCGGATGGAAGCTGTCATTGTATCCAAAGCCCGGCGCTGGGAAAGCATCAACTGGGTTAAAATGCGCGTTTTAAGAAAACTGTTACCGGAGCACCCCATGGCTTACCGTATCGCCCCCTCCATTCTGTCGGCCAACTTCGCCAAGCTGGGCGAAGAGGTCGACAACGTCCTCGCCGCCGGCGCCGACATTGTTCACTTCGACGTGATGGATAACCATTATGTTCCCAACCTCACCATCGGACCGCTGGTGTGCGAGGCCCTGCGCAAGCATGGTGTTACCGCGCCCATCGACGTGCACCTGATGGTGAAGCCTGTGGATCGCATCATTCCCGATTTTGCCAAGGCGGGTGCAACCTACATCACCTTTCATCCGGAAGCTTCCGAGCACATCGACCGCACCATCGGTCTGATCCGCGAAAACGGCTGCAAGCCCGGCCTGGTGTTCAACCCCGCCACCCCACTGGACGTGCTGGAATACACCCTGGACAAGATTGACATGGTGCTCCTGATGTCGGTGAACCCCGGCTTCGGCGGCCAGAAATTTATTCCCTACGTGCTCGACAAGGCGCGTGCCGTGCGCAAGATGATCGACGACCGCGGTCTCAACGTGAACATCGAGATAGACGGCGGCGTCGGCCCCGCCAACATCGCCGAAGTGGCGCGTGCCGGCGTCGATACCTTCGTGGCCGGCTCGGCCGTGTTCGGTGCTGCCAAGGACACCGACCCCCAGCGCTACAACAGCGTGATCGCCGCCATGCGCGCCGAGTTGGCCAAGGTCTGAACGATTAACTGCTGAGTTCGCGGAGTTCGCAGAGTTTTAAAGTGGTTTACTCCGCGTATTCTGCGACCTCTGTGGTAAATGAAAAAATGAATTTTCCGATCACAATCAAAGCCGTCGTCATCGACCTCGATGGCACCCTGCTGCACACAGCGCCAGATCTGGCCCACGCGGCCGAACTGATGATGGCGGAGCTTGGCAAGCCCTGCCCTTCGCTTGAAACCATCCAGACCTACATCGGCAACGGTGTGTCGCGCCTTGTCAAACGCGTGCTCACCGGCGAGATGGATGCTGAGCCGGATGCAGAACTCTTTGAGCGTGCGCTGCCCATTTACCAGAAGCATTACGGCGAGCACGTGTCCCTGCATTCGCGCCCTTTCCCCGGCGTGGTGGAGGGGCTGGAGGCATTCAAAAAAATGGGACTGCATGTTGCCTGCATCACCAACAAGGCCGAGCAGTTCACCGTGCCACTGCTGAAAGACACCGGCTTGTTCGATTATTTTGAGCTGATTCTTTCAGGCGACACCCTGCCAAAACGCAAGCCTGATCCGCTGCCGCTGCTGCATGCCTGTGAAAAATTCGGGATCAAGCCGGGTGAACTGTTGTTGATCGGCGATTCGTTGAACGACACCCAGGCGGCCCGTGCCGCCGGCTGCGCGGTGTTCTGCGTGCCCTATGGTTACAACCGCGGCCGTTCGGTGACGGAACTCGATCTCGATGCAGTCGTGCAGTCGTTGGCCGAGGCTGGAAAACTCATCAAGAAGGCGGCCTGACCATGCCGGGCTTCGTGAAAAATTTTCGATGGTGGAAGTGAACGCCTTAAACGAGGGTTCACTTTGCACTTTCAACTTTTCACGGACCGACCATGACTGAAATTGAATTCAACGATCTTGCCCGACAGGGCTACAACCGCATTCCGCTTACGCAGGAATTGCCGGCTGATCTCGACACACCGCTGGCGCTTTATCTCAAGCTTGCCAACGCGCCCTACACTTATCTGCTGGAATCTGTGCAGGGCGGTGAACGCTTCGGCCGCTATTCCATCATCGGCTTGCCCGCCCGCACGCTGATCCGCGTGCGTCGGCATACCCTGACCGTCGAGCAGGGCGGCGAAGTGGTGGAAGAACTTGAAACTGCCGATCCGCTGGCCTTCATCGAACAATACCTCGCCCGCTTCAAGGCGGCGCCATTGAGTGGCGGGCCGCGTTTTGCCGGTGGGTTGGCTGGCTATTTCGGCTACGACACCATCCGCTACATCGAAAAACGTTTGGCGCAAACCCACAAACCGGATGAACTGCACACGCCGGACATCCTGCTCATGCTGACGGATGAGCTGGCCGTGGTGGACAATCTTTCCGGCCGGCTGACGCTTATTGTGTATGCAGACCCCATGCAGCCCGGCGCATACGAGTCGGCTCTGAATCGGCTGAATGAATATCACAAGCGCCTGCAATCCCCGCTGACACCGCCCAAAGCCGAGTCTGTTGCACAGGCCGAGGCAGTTTCCGAATTCGGTGAAGAATCCTTCAAAGCGGCTGTGCTGCGTGCCAAGCAGTACATCACCGATGGCGACATCATGCAGGTGGTGTTAAGCCAGCGCATGCGCCGGCCATTTGCCGCCAGTCCGCTGACGCTGTATCGCGCCCTGCGCTCGCTCAACCCATCGCCCTATATGTTCTATTACGACATGGGCGATCATCATGTGGTTGGTTCCTCGCCCGAAATCCTGGTACGGCGCGAAGGCGAGATGGTTACCGTGCGTCCTATTGCTGGCACGCGTCCGCGTGGGCACGACCGCGAACATGACCTGGCGCTGGAAAAGGAACTGCTCGACGACCCCAAGGAATGCGCCGAACACCTGCAACTGCTCGACCTTGGCCGCAACGATCTTGGCCGTGTGGCGCAAACCGGTTCGGTAACAGTTACTGAAAACATGAGCATCGAACGCTACTCGCATGTCATGCACATCGTTTCCAATGTCGAGGGCAAGCTCAAACCCGATCTGAGTTCCATGGACGTGCTGCGCGCTACCTTCCCGGCCGGTACCGTGTCAGGCGCACCCAAAGTACGGGCAATGGAAATCATCGACGAACTGGAGCCCACCAAGCGCGGCATCTACGCCGGGGCGGTAGGCTATCTGGGCTACAACGGCGACATGGATCTGGCCATCGCGATCCGTACCGCGGTCGTCAAGGATGGCACGTTGTACGTGCAGGCCGGGGCCGGTATCGTGGCGGATTCCGTACCGGAAAACGAATGGACGGAAACCCAGAACAAGGCTCGTGCCGTGGTTCGCGCGGCGGAACTGTCCTGAGAAACGGCTGACTCGGCTATCAGTCAGACGCGGCTGATATTTGACGGGTCACTTCAGTCCGTGCTGTTTGAGTTTCCGGTACAGCGTGCGTTCGGTAACGCCGAGCAAGTCCGCAACGCTTCGGCGGTGCCCGCCGTGCCTGTCCAGTAAATCGCGGATGTGATCCTTTTCGAGATCGGCCAGGGAATCTGAAGAACGCGAAACAGACATCTCGCTTTTTGCTTGGGCAGGGACTGCCGACATGTCCAGACCCAAGTCCTCTGCGCGAATGAGGCCATCCCGGCAGCGCACCATTGCGCGCTGCAACAGGTTGCGCAGTTCACGTACATTGCCGGGAAAATCGTAGCGCTTGAGCGCGTTGATTGCTTCCTTGTCCAGGCGGCAAGACGTCCGGTTTCCTCCCGACAATCGTAAAAGCAGCGCTTCGGCAAGCGCTGGAATATCTTCGCTACGTTCACGCAATGGGGGTAGGGACACATCTATTCCGGCCAGGCGATAGTAAAGATCAAGACGGAATAATTTCTGATCTACCCAATCTAGCAGGTTGCGGTTGGTGGCCGATACCAGCCTGACATCGGCCTTCAAGGTCTGGGTGCCGCCGACACGGCGGAATTCCCCGGACTCCAGCACGCGCAGCAGTTTGGCCTGCAACCCCGGGGGGATCTCCGCGACTTCGTCTAGAAACAGCGTGCCGCCATCGGCCAATTCGTACAGACCCTTTTTCTGTCCGGTGCTGCCGGTAAAAGCCCCCCGTTCATGGCCGAACAACTCGGTTTCAAACATGCTTTCAGGCACAGCGGCGCAATTGATGACGATAAATGGCCCGCTTGAACGGTCCGAACGGTCATGGATGAAACGCGCAGCCAGTTCCTTGCCTACACCGCTTTCACCAAACAGCAGGATGGAGGCCTCGCTTTCCGCTACGCGCGCCAGATTGTCCACGCAGGCGAGAAAAGCGGGCGAGTGCCCGACCATGCGCATTTCTTTGCAGTCGAGCTCGCTGCTGGATTCCAGCGGGTAGAGAATCTCACCCAAATACTGGCGCCCATCCAGCCCACGGATGGCATGGCCGCGAATGCGCGTGCGTTCTGGCTGGTTGTCGGCATGGTAATGCGTATGTAAAACCACGGTGGACTTGCCGTCCTTGAACAAGGACTGATGCGGGCATTGCTCTCCGTTTTCATGGCAGGGGCGAGGCGAGTGGTGAGATATTTCATGGCAGCGCTGATTGAGGATGGCTTCCTGGCCGACGCCGTAGGAATCGCAATAGCGCCGGTTGGCGGCGACGATACGGTATTCCTCGTCGATCACCACGAAGGGTTGGTCGTGCGCCTCGATGATTTCCTGTAAATCCACACTGGGCATTTTGTTGGCCTACACTGGTGTCATGACAGTTCTGACATTGGCATGACATAAGCATCATGTCAATTGAGTGCAATTGCGTTCTGGGATGCCATATTCAGGCTGTCCCGGCGCAGGCATGGCAATTGCATTAGCAAAGCGTGGGCGCCATTTTTCATGGCGCAATTTTCGATAACTGACAAGTATGGAGACTAGAAACATGGCACACATCGTAATTCTCGGCGCAGGCATAGGCGGCATGACCATGGCCTATGAAATGCGTGAAAAGGCGCGTTCGGAAGACAAGGTCACCGTGATTTCCAACCTCCCCTATTTTCAGTTCACCCCCTCCAACCCCTGGGTGGCTGTCAACTGGCGCACCCAGCCGGACATCACATTGCCGGCTGCAACGTATCTGAACAAGAAAAACATCGACTTCATCCCGGTTGGCGCGCAGCGTGTGCACCCGGAAAAGAACCAGATCGAACTGACTGATGGCCGCACGGTTGATTATGACTTTCTGGTCATCGCCACCGGCCCCAAACTGGCCTTTGACGAGGTGGAGGGGCTCGGCCCCGCAGGTCACACCCACTCGATTTGCCAGGTGGAGCATGCCGTCAATGCCGGCAAGGCTTGGGAGGAATTCGCCAAGGATCCTGGCCACATCGTCGTTGGCGCGGTGCAGGGAGCTTCCTGCTACGGCCCGGCTTACGAATTCGCCATGATCATGGACACCGATCTCAAGAAGCGCAAAATCCGCGACAAGGTGCCGATGACGTTTGTGACCGCCGAGCCTTATATCGGCCATCTTGGCCTGGGCGGGGTGGGCGACTCCAAGGGGCTGTTGGAATCTGTCATGCGCGACCGCAATATCAAGTGGATCTGCAATGCCAAAGTTACCAAGGTGGAAGCGGGCAAGATGTTCATAGCCGAGCACAACGACAAGGGCGAGGTCATCAAGGAACACGAACTGGCGTTCAAATATTCCATGATGCTGCCGGCATTCAAGGGTATCGACGCGGTGTTCGGCATTGAAGGGCTGACCAACCCGCGCGGCTTCATTGCCATCGATCCCTACCAGCGCAACCCCAAGTTCCAGAACATTTTCTCTGTCGGCGTCTGCGTGGCCATCCCGCCGGTCGAAGCCACCCCCGTGCCCACTGGCACACCCAAGACCGGTTACATGATCGAGTCCATGGTGACGGCTGCGGCG
>JAHENE010000078.1 GCA_024643305.1 Thiobacillaceae bacterium
CGGCGCGAGCCCATGGGATACAGATACGCCGGATGACGATATCCATGCGCATGAATTTCATTATTCCAGCCTTGAGAATCTGCCAAATGACCTCATCTACGCCTACGAGGTTTTGCGTGGCCACGGCGTTGATGGCAAGCGCGATGGCATCGTCTATCGCAACCTGCTAGCGTCTTACACGCACTTGCGTTCTACCCGGCGATTTTCCTGGGTGAAGCGCTTTTTGGCCCTGGTGGAGAAGTGCAAATCCGCAGGACCTGTTACCGCCGGCTCGGAAACCAAAATGGCCGCTGCCTGAATTATTTTTCTAGGAGAAATCATGCTTACCCTGACCCCTGCTGCTGCCCATCAGATCCAGTCAGCCATCCCACCCGAGGCTTCTTTTGAAGGACTGAGCCTGCGTATTGCCGCCCGTCGCGCCATGGATGGTTCCATCGAATACGCAATGGGCATGGATAACGAACGTGACAACGACAAGACCCTTGTTGTCGAAGGTATCAGCGTGCTTATCAACGAACACAGTGCCGACCTGCTCGTGGGCGTGACCGTCGACTTTGTCGAGGAAGACGGCCAGCCGCTCTTTGTGTTCATGAACCCCAATGATGCAGGCCCGGCAACAGGCGGTGGTTGTGGTTCCAGCGGCGGCGGTGGCGGATGTGGCAGCGGTGGTTGCGGGTCCGGCGGTTGCGGCAGCCGCTGAAATAAATTTCACACAGCGGAAACAGAGGTGTCAGAGGATGAAGCCGAATTCCTCTGTATCCTCTGATGTGTCTGTGTGAATCTGCCTTTTGTGGATACAAGGCAATTTGAATTGATAGACAAGCGATGAACTTCCTTCCCATCTTCCTCGACCTGCGTGACAAAACCTGCCTCGTGGTTGGCGGCGGTGAAACGGCTGCCCGCAAATCGGCCATGCTGCTCAATGCGGGCGCTTCACTCTGCATTGCGCATGACGGAGACCTAGCCCCGGCTTTTGCCGACATCAAGGAGCAGGATCGCATCAGCCACAAGCGCGAATCGTTCAGCTTGGCACTTCTGGATGGCGTGGAGTTGGTCATCAGTGCAGCCGAGGATGATGGCATTGACAAGCAGGTCTTCGATGCAGCCCGTGCGCGTCACCTCCCGGTAAACGTGGTCGACAAGCCTGCCATGTGCAGTTTTGTGCTGCCGGCCATACTCGATCGCTCACCCATGATCGTGGCCATCGGTACCGGCGGCGCCTCACCGGTACTCGCGCGGCTGCTGCGAGCGCGCCTGGAAACGCTGATACCTGCAAGCTATGGACGGCTGGCTTACCTGGCCGAAAGTTTCCGCGAGAAGGTCAAGGCCAAGTTTTCACATGCGCCAAAACGGCGCATCTTCTGGGAAAAAGTGCTTCAGGGACCGGTGGCGGAAATGGTGTTCTCCGGCAAGGAGGAAGATGCCGCCAGGCTCTTGCAGCATACGCTCGATAACGAGAAAGATGACGCGCCTCAGGGTGAGGTGTATCTGGTCGGTGCCGGCCCGGGCAATCCAGATTTGCTGACCTTCCGTGCGCTGCGCCTCATGCAGCAGGCCGATGTGGTGGTGCATGACAATCTGGTTAGCGAACCCATCCTCGACATGTGCCGGCGCGATGCCGAGCGCGTCTATGTAGGCAAGCAGCGTGCCAACCATGCGGTGCCGCAGGAAGACATCAACATGCTGCTGGTGCGACTGGCCAAGGAAGGTAAGCGGGTGCTGCGCTTAAAGGGCGGCGACCCGTTCATCTTCGGCCGCGGTGGCGAGGAAATCGAAACCCTGGTCGACCATGGCGTGCCTTTCCAGGTGGTGCCGGGCATCACTGCTGCTGCAGGCGTCGCATCCTATGCGGGCATTCCGCTGACGCATCGCGATTATGCCCAGTCAGTTACTTTCGTCACTGGCCACCTCAAGGACGATAGTACGAATCTGGATTGGGACGCCATGGCCAAGCCCAACCAGACCATCGTCATCTACATGGGCCTGCAGGGCCTTCCGATGCTGTCTCAGGAACTGGTCAAGCATGGTCTGCCACCGCATACCCCGGCCGCCATTGTGCAGCAGGGCACTACGCCGCATCAGCGTGTCGTGACCGGCACGCTGGAAACCCTGCCAGCCTTGGCGGTCGAAGCCCAGCTCAAACCGCCTACACTCATCATCGTCGGCAACGTCGTCAGTCTGCACCACAAGCTCAAGTGGTTTGTGAGCGAGGATGACCGCATTGCAAATGCGTAGCCAAGAAAAACATATCCGGTATTGAAGCAGTCGAGAGTCCGAGTGATGGACTTGATGCCGTAGGCTAAAGCCGGAACCCGCCGTGATATCTTCACGATAAGAAAGGGCCGCAAGATCTTGCGGCCCTTTCTTTGCAGCTTCGGCTTAGATAAAGAAACTTCTCAAAGCCTAATTGCCGTTGTCTACAAATCCCTCCTGGATATATGTCCATCCATTTTGTTCCAGATCAATCAAACGGCCGATAGCACCCTGATTTACGTGAATGCCTGGATAAACATCGGCATTGGTCCAACCGTTTCCGGACATCGTTACGCCGCATATTTCCAGCTGGACATTAACGCCGAGGTTTTTAAATGCGAGCAGTCTGTCTATCCACACTTTATAAGGATTACCGGATGCTGAACCGTGCGCTTGCCACCATGCATCGCTAAGCGCCCAAGTAGCGGCAGTACCGTGAAAGATGCCGATTATCGAGACATTGCTCGGGTTGGTCAGGTTTGAGTTGATGCGGTCCAAAGTGGCTGTTCCGAGCATCCACATGTGCCTTGGCCCAACCGGTGTTGTTACCGTGGTTCCGTTTGGCCCAGGACTTGTAGTTACGGCTTGCGAATCCAGATTGAACACCGTCTTCGTCTTTTCCAATTCCACAGGCACATCGACGCAGACGGTATTGTTTGTTGTGCCATTTATGATGTTGGTCACCAGTCTTGGATAGGTGCATGTATCGATGACACCGGTATTTATGGCTGCAAACGCACTGGCAGAACCAAAGATAACGCCCGTAAGAAACACGGCTTTGATCAGGTAATTCCTGTTCATCTAATATCCTTCATTTATTAGTTAATGGTGGGGTGGTGAACACGCTCATCTGACGGCGATCCCCACCGGGTGGCCCCAACTTCATGTGCTTCGTGTCGTCAGAAATTTAAGGTGGCGTTTCCGATAGTGGATTCTGGAAGCGATAAAAAACCTCGCCTCAACAAGGGGGCTTCATGGTCTAGAGCGTGTGCTCGGATTGCAACGCTTCAATTCAAGCATAGGTTTTCGATCACACGCCCCCACTCTTTTTCTCATCACTTGGCGTATTTTGCCTGCATTGGAATGACGGGCGCGTTGCGAGGTGCGCGCATGGGTGACGCACCCGCCTCAAGTACATCTTCGGGTTCGCTGCGGTCCAGTCTGTAAAGAGCAATGACCAAACCAATCGACGATACCAGAAGGAAGTAGGGTCCGAATAACCAGAACACCAGTGGAACAGCGAAGAAGAAAGCCCGCATACCGATTGCGAACATGCTGCCTGCGCGATGCAGACGGCGCGCAACCGCCTTGGGCGAAAGGTTGTGGTGAGCGCTATGGTCCGGGACATTCACCATGAATACGACATGGTTGGCCAGTCGTACCGACATCGCGAAAGAGAAAAAGGCCACGATGAAATCTACCAGCAGGAACATTACCTTGATGATCCAAAGCTCGGTGGCATGTGATCCCGCAATGTTCAGGGTGTGCCAGCTGTGGGAAATGTTTTCTGCCTGACCGGAAAGCGTGAGGGTGCCGATAATGAGCAGAGCGGCGGTGGAAGCCATGAGCGATGCGCCCATCACGAAATTGCGCAGCGTTTGCACCGCCATCACATCTTTGGCGGAGTTGCGCATGATGTTTTCCACCCAGAGGGTGCGCGCGAGCGCGTTGACTCCGTGAATGGTGTAGGTTGGGTTGTGCTTTACCTTGATATGGAGGAAGTAGTAATAGGAGGCTACGATGGCGGCACTAATGGCCAATACCACGAAGTCGATTTCAAATTCGTAAAACAAGTTCATGCTTTCTGTTCCCTGTCTATTTCATGGAAGGTGCATTGACTGTGACTTGTCAAAGCGACCATTACATTGAGTGGACGGCTGGTGTGATGACGGGAATGTCGGAAACGCGGGGTGCGGGCTTGTGTGGTGTGCGCTCAGTGGCGGAAATGTCCTTGTGGTCGACCTTGTTCAGCAGGACGCGGAATTCGCTGTGGTTGTCGGCATTGGCAAAGGCGAGTGCTTTGAGAATGTTTTTTCCGGCTTTGGTCATGGTGGTCATGGTTTTTTACCTCAGTGGTTGATCTGCTGAATAATTAGCAGTATGTATGCCAGTTCCATAACCACTTGTTTAAATAGAGATATTTAAAAGTGTGTGGTGTGGTGGATATTTCGTTGTGTTGCAATATGCAACGTCATGGGAATCAAAATAAAATACAATTCATTGTTAATAAAGAGTATTAACAAGAATATGAATTGTGTTGCGCTGTGGGGGTGTGAGTATCATAATGCAACACATCCATCGTTTTGCTGCTGCGATTACTTCTTTCTTCCAATGACTCGTCTGGCCAGGGTTCCTTTGCTGCGACACTCCCTTCAAGGAAAAATGACGCTGGGCTATTACGCCGTGGCGGCGATCATTCTGGTTGCCTCACTGTTCTTTGTCGGTGAACTGCGGACCCTTGAAGCCAGGGTGGTACTCGGTCAACGTGCAACGGACCTGTTTGACACTGTGTTGGAAATACGTCGTTTCGAGCGCAATTTCTTTTTGCATCGTCAGGTAGCCGACCTGCAGGAGAATGCCCGGCAAATTAATCTTGCCCGCGATTCCATGACTGCCAATCGGGCGGATTTTCTGGCCATTGCTCCCAAGGCGCGACTGGATGATTTGCAAACACTGCTCAATGACTACCAGCGCCAAATGTCGGCTTTTGCAACGCTTGAGTCCGATGGGGGCAAGCTTGCGTTGATGGAGCCGCGAGTGCGTACCTTGGGCAAGGAGGTAGTCGCAATTGCGCAGGACATGGCGAGTTCTGAGCGACGCCAGATTCAGGCAACCCTGGCTTCTTTTCGTACACTTTTGTTGGGGGCCATCTTCTGCATGGCCCTGCTGATTGTGGCAATCGGCCGCGTCTTGTCCCAGAGGGTGGTGCGGCCGCTGAAAGAGATGGAGGTCAGCGTGGCCGCGATCTCTGCAAACAGGCGGGAAACTCTTTCTGCACCGTCGGATGATCGCGAGATTCTTTCCATCATTGCTGCTTTCAACCACATGCTGAAGGAGTTGGATATTCGGCAGAAGTCGCTCATGCGCTCGGAACGACTTGTCTCCTTGGGGACCATGTTGTCCGGTGTGGCACATGAGCTGAACAATCCGCTGTCGAATATATCGACTTCGTGCCAGATACTGCAGGAAGAGGTGGAAGAGAGTGATCATGCCACCCAAAAGATCTACCTTCAGCAGATCGACCAGCAAACCGAGCGGGCGCGCAATATCGTGCGTTCGCTGCTCGATTTCTCGCGCGAGAAGGAATTCAGGAAAGAAACCGTATTGCTACGGCCTTTGGTTCAGCAAACAGTGGGTTTTGTGCGTGGCGAAGTGTCGGCAAAGTCGGTTGTGCAACTGGACATTCCCGAGGATCTGGTTGTTGCGGCCGATGCTCAGCGCCTGCAGCAGGTGTTCGTCAATCTGATTCGAAATGCCCTGGAGGGATTGGGGGCGGACGGTCGGATCGTGATTGCCGCGCAACGCATGCATCCCGACGGACCGCCAGGGGGTACGGCACTGGGATCGGGATGCGAAGCCGATGGCGAAGTCGTGGAAATCAGCATTGCCGACAACGGACCGGGCATCGCACCGGAAATCCTGCCGCGCATTTTCGATCCTTTCTTTACCACCAAGGACGTAGGTCATGGCATGGGGCTGGGATTGTTCGTCGTCTATGAAATCGTGGATGAGCACGGTGGCTGCATTGCCGTCGAGAGCACGCCGGGGCAGGGAGCCACCTTCCGTATCCGTTTGCCTCAAGCTGAAACAGAAGAGACATGATGGAAGCCCGGCTCTTGATTGTGGACGACGAGGAGATCGCGCTGCGCAATCTCCAGCACGTGATGGAGAAACAGGGCTACCAGGTCGTGGCCAGCCAGAGCGGCGCAGAAGCGGTAAAGCATCTGCAGAAACAGGTTTTTGACGTTGTCCTAACCGACCTGCGTATGGAAGGCATGGATGGCATGGACGTGCTGAAAAAAAGCCGCGAGTTGCAGCCCGAAGCCGAAGTGATCTTCATTACCGGCTATGCCACGGCAGAATCCGCTGTCCAGGCACTGAAACACGGTGCGTTCTACTACATTGCCAAGCCGTTCCGTCTCGATGAGGTGCGCAAGGTTGTGGCGGAGGCGCTGGAAAAAGTGCGCCTGCGTCGCGAGAACGAAGTCTTGCGCCATGAGATCAGGCAATATCGGGATGGAGAAGGCATCATTACACAGGACGTGGAGATGCAGCGCTTGCTCGACATCGCTCGGCAAATCGCACCCACCGACTGCAGCGTCCTCATCACCGGCGAAAGCGGCACTGGCAAGGAGTTATTTGCAAAGTACCTGCACCAGCACAGTAACCGGCGTGACGGGCCCTACACCGCCATCAATTGCGGAGCATTCAGCGAGCAATTGCTTGCCAACGAACTGTTCGGTCATGAAAAGGGCGCATTTACCGGCGCCACCTCACAAAAAAAAGGCCTGGTCGAAGTAAGCTCCGGAGGCACCCTGTTTCTGGACGAAGTCACGGAAATGGCACCGTCCATGCAGGTCAAACTGTTGCGGGTGCTGCAGGAAAAAGAAGTGCTCAGGCTGGGGGGAACACGGCCGGTTAAGTGTGACGTACGCGTGCTGGCAGCCACCAACCGCGACGTATCCGATGCCGTGAAGGATGGAAGCTTCCGCGAGGATATCTACTTCCGTCTCAACGTCGTGAACCTGCATATTCCCCCGCTCGCGCAGCGTAAAGGGGACATTCCCCTGCTCGCGCGTCATTTCCTGCTCAAGTATGCCAACCAGATGAAGAAGCCAGTTACACGGATTTCAGATGACGTGCAGAATGTACTGATGGACTACCCATTTCCCGGAAATGTGCGGGAACTGGAAAACCTGATTGAACGCGGAATCGCCATGGCGCAAGGAGACAGCATAGAGCTCGCACACCTGCCTGAAGCTATCCAGAAAACCGGTGTTTTCAGCTTCCGAAAAATTGAAGGCAGGCTGCCCACGCTGGAAGAGCAGGAGCTGGCATACATTCGCCAGGTGCTCGAAGAGGTAAATGGCAACCAGACTGCCGCAGCACAAATACTCGGTATCAATCGCGCCTCCCTATGGCGCAAACTCAAGGCCAGGCAGGACGACTAAGCATTGCCCCCGCTGTTCCAGAACCGCTCCATCGCGATATAGGCATAGGACGCCGTCCAGCCGATTAACAGCAAGCCATTAAGCGCCTCCACGCCGGCAACCAGGCGTATGGGGCCCAGCGGAACAACGTCGCCGAAACCGAGCGAGGAATATGTTTCTGCAGACAGGTACATGCAATTGACGAGCGAGGATCCTCCCGGCCCCTTGAGTGTGCCTACGTCGGCGAAATGTATAGAACCAAAAACAGCCAATCCATAGAGCACGATTTCGGTGGTGTGTGCCAAGAAAGCCAGGAACATGACAACAAGCAATTTAGCCCGGGAGGGCACGTTCAATCTCGGCAAGCGGGCATTAAGCGTCCCTAGCACTTCATAATGCAGAAGCGTGGTTAGTGCGAGCATGGAAATACAGATCAGGCTGACAAGTATCATCGAGTGGGAACCCGTAACGGTTTTTGTAACGTTCAGTAAGGTCAGATGTGTTCGGGAATCCGCCGAAATGAAGCTGCCAGATTCCTCGATAAGAACCCGCGAGCCGTTAAAGGTTCCATTCCAGCGCGCTCGATAATTGTGGAAACCGCAAAGTCACGGATTGCCATCATTAAAGAGGGGGATTTCATTCAAATGCATTTCTTTCCTGGAAGGGGAACCGTTTCCCGGCTGGTAGTTTCAGACAGTTGCAAGGCAGCCTCCAGCCGAGGAAACTACTCTTCCTGACAGGAAGTTAACCGAAAACCAACCACTTATCGCCATGCGCCATCAACCTCAAATCCTGGCTTTGCGCCAGGCGCTTTCCTCGGTCATCGTCGGCCAGGAGAAACTGCTGGACCGATTGGTCATTGGACTCCTGGCCGGTGGGCATGTGCTGGTCGAGGGCCTGCCCGGGCTGGCCAAGACTACGGCGGTGAAAACCCTTGCGGCGGGTGTACACGCGCACTTCCGCAGGATTCAATTTACCCCCGATTTGTTGCCGGGTGATCTTACCGGTACCGATATCTACGACCCGCGCGAGTCGCGCTTCCATTTCGTGCCGGGGCCGCTGTTCAACGAAATAATACTGGCCGACGAGATCAACCGTGCCCCGGCCAAGGTGCAATCGGCACTGCTGGAAGCGATGCAGGAGCGCCAGATTACCGTGGGTGGCGAGACGCGCGGCCTGCCGGAACTG
>JAHENE010000079.1 GCA_024643305.1 Thiobacillaceae bacterium
CATCGATCACCTTTACCAGGATCCGCACGAGACCGGGCGCCGCTTCATCCTCCACCATGGGGACATGACGGACTCCTCCAGCCTGCTGCGCATCATCCAGCAGGTGCAGCCGGATGAAATTTACAATCTTGCAGCGCAGTCGCATGTTGCTGTTTCTTTTGAAGAGCCTGAGTACACCGCCAATTCCGATGCGCTGGGTACCTTAAGGATTCTGGAGGCCATGCGCATCCTGGGCCTGGAAAAGAAAACCCGTTTCTACCAGGCTTCCACTTCCGAACTTTTCGGCAAGGTGCAGGAAATCCCGCAAAAGGAAACCACGCCGTTTTATCCGCGCAGCCCTTATGCCGTGGCCAAGCTCTATGCCTACTGGATTACGGTGAACTACCGCGAGGCCTACGGCATGTATGCCTGCAACGGCATTCTGTTCAACCACGAGTCGCCAGTGCGCGGCGAAACCTTTGTTACCCGCAAGATCACCCGCGCCCTCGCACGCATCAAGCTTGGTCTGCAGGATTGCGTGTTCTTGGGCAACATGGATGCCAAGCGCGACTGGGGCCACGCCAAGGATTACGTGGAAATGCAGTGGCTGATGCTGCAGCAGGAACAGCCTGAGGATTTCGTTATCGCTACCGGCGTGCAGTACAGCGTGCGCGAGTTTGTGGATGCCGCTGCCACCGAGTTGGGCATGAAGATCCGTTGGGAAGGCAAGGGCGTGGACGAGAAGGGTTACGACGCCAACAACAAATGCGTTGTGGCGGTTGATCCTCGTTACTTCCGCCCGACCGAGGTTGAGACCCTTTTGGGTGACGCGACCAAGGCGAAGGAAAAACTTGGCTGGGTGCCGCGCATCAGTTTCGATGAGTTGGTGGCCGAGATGGTGCGCGAGGACCTGAAGAGTGCCGAGCGCGACGAACTTATCAAGAAGCACGGTTTCAAGGCCATGGATTACCACGAGTAATCCAGGCAGCAGGCAACGGGGAGAAATTCTCCAGGAGTGGCAAGTGGAAAAGTTTGAGGAAAATGCGGTCTGGATGCGGTCGGCCCGGCTCAGTGCAGAGTTGTATACCACGCTGAGCGCGCTGAACGAATTTGGTTTTCGCGATCAGATCACCAGTGCAGGGCTGTCGATTCCCTCCTTTATCGCCCAAGGGTACGAAAGCTGGTCTTCCAAGGAATTGCTGGATTTGCTGAGTTATGCAAAAGGCTCGACCGGAGAACTGAGAAGCCATCTTTTTATTGCCATGGACATCGGTTATGTCGATCGTGAAACCGGAATGCGATGGATCAAGGAAGCGGTGGGCATTTCCCGGAATCTGGATGACCTGATGCAGGCAATCCTTGCACAAAAATAAATCACCCGGCACTGGGAATTGCATGTGCCGGCTATCGAACTTGCGGCCTGCAGAATGCCGGCCGCATTTCTTGAGATGTGGATTATCAATTGAAACCTGAATCAAAAATCTACATAGCGGGGCATCGCGGTCTGGTTGGCTCAGCGGTGGTGCGTAACCTGCAGGACAAGGGGTTTGAGAACCTGCTGACCCGCACGCATGCGGAACTGGATTTGACCAAACAGCAGGCAGTGGAGGATTTTTTTGCCACCGAGGAACCAGACTATGTCTTTCTGGCAGCGGCAAAGGTGGGCGGCATTCTGGCCAACAACGAATACCCGGCCGAGTTCATCCGCGACAACCTCGCCATCCAGACCAACATCATTCACGCAGCCTACAAAAGCGGGGTGAAGCGCCTGCTGTTTCTGGGTTCTTCGTGCATCTACCCCAAGCTCGCGCCGCAGCCGATGAAGGAAGAGCATTTGCTCACCGGACCGCTGGAACCGACCAACCGTCCTTACGCCTTGGCAAAGATTGCCGGCATCGAGATGTGCTGGAGCTACAACCGCCAGTACAAGACCCAGTTTCTGGCAGTGATGCCGACCAATCTTTATGGCCCCGGCGACAACTATCATCCGCAGAACTCACATGTGATCCCGGCGCTGCTGCGCAAGTTCCACGAAGCAAAACTTACCAACAGCCCGACGGTTACGGTCTGGGGCACGGGCACGCCTCGACGCGAATTCATGTACAGCGAGGACATGGCCGATGCCTGCGTGTTTCTGATGGGTCTTGAAGATGCGAAATTTGTTCCGCTGCTGGGGCAGGATCGCAGCGAAGGGCTGCCGCCGCTGGTGAACATTGGCGTGGGCGAGGATTTGACCATTGCCGAACTGGCCGGGCTGGTCAAGAAGGTCACGGGGTATGTGGGCGAGATCGTGTTTGATACCGGCAAACCCGACGGAACCCCGCGCAAACTGCTGGACGTTTCGCGCTTAAGCGCCCTGGGCTGGAAACCGTTAATGCATCTGGAGCCGGGTCTGCGTTCGGCTTACGAATGGTTTATTCATTACGAGGCGGCGCGTTAAGCTGCCCGTGCGGAGATTGTGATTTTCGTGGGCGATTTGCTGTTGTATTCCCTTGCCCTTCCGGCCACGGTAGGGCTGATTCTTTTTTTTCGACGTAATGCACCTCAACTGGGCTTGGTGGATGTGCCGGGCGGGCGCAAGCAGCACCATGGCGAGGTGCCGCTCGTGGGCGGTTTGGCCATGTTCGGCGGACTGCTCGCCGGGGCCTTGGCAAGCGGCGGCCTCTCGCAGGCAAATGTTGCCATGCTTGCGGCCCTGACCCTGATCGCGCTGGTCGGCTTTGTCGATGACCGCAACGATCTGTCGGCTCGGACACGTTTTCTGGTGCAGGCTGCCGCTGCGCTCATCATGATTTACTGGGGCGGCGTGCGGCTGGACAATCTCGGCAACCTGTTTGGTTTTGGCGATGTCTATCTAGGCCGCTGGGCAGTGCCGATGACGGTGTTTGCGGTGCTGGGCGTGATCAATGCGATGAACATGATCGACGGGGCGGATGGCCTGGCCGGGGGTTTGGCATTGATCACCTTGTTGGTGTTTTCCGCCTTGCTTGCCGTTACGGGCAAGCTGGGGGGAACCCTGCTGTTGCCGCTTGCCTGCGCGGTGGCCGGTTTCCTGGCCTTCAACCTGCGGTCACCCTGGCGTAACCGCGCTTCGGTTTTCATGGGCGATGCCGGCAGCATGCTGCTGGGGTTTGCCCTGGCCTGGTACGCAGTAGACCTGGCTTCCGTCAGGCATGCCATGACGCCGATTACCGCCGTGTGGATCCTGGCCGTTCCGCTGATGGATACCGTCAGCCTGATGATTCGCCGGATGCTCAAAGGCGTCAGCCCTTTCACCCCTGACAGCGAGCATCTGCATCACATCCTGCAGCGTGCCGGATTTACCCACGGCCAGACGGTTTTCATCGTGCATGTCATCGCAATCCTGATGGCAGGCATCGGAGTGGCCGGCTGGAAACTCGGTGTGCCGGAATATGTGATGTTTTACGCCTTTATGGCCCTTTTCGGGCTTTATACCTACGGCGTGGTGCATGCCTGGAAGTTGATGAAGGCGGTTAGAAAAGTACACGATGCAGTCGAACGCCAAACGCCGCATGAGGCCAGGGAAATACCATGATTGATCTGCACTGCCATCTGCTGCCGGGCATCGACGACGGTGCGCCAGATCTGGAAGCTTCGCTGAAAATGGCACGGATTGCGGCGGCGGATGGTATCGAGATGATCGCCTGCACACCGCATATCTACCCCGGCCTGTTCGAAAACGACTCGGCTGGCATTCGCAAGCATGTGGAGACCCTGCGCGGCCATCTGGCCGAGGCCGGGATTCCGTTGAAGCTGACCTGGGGCGCGGACGCGCACGTGGCCCCGGAGCTTTTGGCGCGGCTGAAGGCCGGCACCGCCCCTGCGCTCAATGACACCCGTTACTTTCTGCTGGAACCGCCGCACCATGTGGCGCCGCCCAATTTTGCGCAGTTCACCTTCAATTTCCTGGCGGCGGGCTATGTGCCGGTCATCACGCATCCCGAGCGTTTGAGCTGGATCGAGGAGCATTACGACACTTTCTGCGATCTGGCGGACAAGGGGGTGTGGATGCAGGTAACCGCAGGCAGCCTGACCGGGCGCTTCGGCCAGGCTGCACGCTATTGGGGCGAGCGCATGCTGGACGAGGGGCGCGTGCATATCCTTGCAACGGATGCGCACAGCCCCAATAATCGGCCTCCGCTATTGGCCGAAGGCCGCGATGCCGCGGCGAAATGGGTAGGCAGGGAGGAAGCCCGGCATTTGGTCGAGACCCGACCACTCGGTATACTTAAAAATGCTGCTCCAGAAGCGATGCCGCCATTACCCAGGGGCGTCTCGACAAGAAAAAAGGGAGGGTTGTTGAGAAGGCTGTTTGGCCGGGGAGGCTAGGCTTGTTGGAAATGGATAGTTGCTGTGCTGAAGCCAGCTGGAGGTGTGAGATGGAACTGAATTTTATTAAGGGTTTTCTGCTGGCGGGTTTCGCAGTCTTGCTGCCCGGCATTGTCTCTGCGGAGGATGTGGCGCTTAGCCGCAGCACAACATTAAGCCCCTCGAGCCAGCAGGATGTCGCCCCTGCGCCCGCCGCACATCCAACCAGCCCAGCGCACGCAGACCTGCTTGCACAGGCGTTGGACGACTATCGCATTGGTCCTTCAGATTTGATTGAAATTGCTGTTTTTCAGGTGCCTGAGCTTTCCAAGACGGTCCGGGTGGGCTCGCGCGGCGTTCTGACATTGCCGCTGATCGGCCAGATCAATGCAGGCGGCCTGACCGGACAGGAACTAGAGGTAGTGATTGCCGGCAAGCTCAAGGAAAACTACCTGCAGGACCCCCAGGTGAGCGTTTTCATCAAGGAGTACGTCAGTCAGCGCGTGACGGTAGAGGGTAGCGTCAACAAACCGGGCGTGTTTCCCATCAGCGGCAAGACCACGCTGTTGCAGGCCATCGCCATGGCTGGCGGGCTGGATAAGCTGGCGGACCAGAATGACATCAAGTTATTTCGCGATCGCAAAGACGGTACGCGCGAAACCATTCCGTTCGACCTCGAGCCTATCCGAAAGGGCGAGGCTCCAGACCCAGTCCTGTCGGCCAGTGATGTTGTGGTGGTAGGCAAATCGGGCACTCGTTCAGCTCTCAGAGAGTTTGGCGAGACAATGAGGGACTTCTCAATTTTTGGCCTTTTCTTCTAATTCAAGCGCCTGCTGTATTTAACGCAGGCGTTTTTTTGTCCATTTAAAAAACAGACTTCATGGCGCAATCCGACGAAAACCAGCCTTTTGGGCCTTCCGATGCATCTTCACATGCTTCGCGCGCCCTGGTAGAACGACAGGCAACACTGCCCAGCACCCAGGTTATTCAGGACTGGTTGACGGATGATGATGAAGAGGATTCCATCAATCTTCGCCAGTACTGGGCAGTCATCATGCGCCGCAAATGGACGGTGCTTACTTTCTTCGCCATTGTGGTGGTGGCCGGCATGACTGCGACTTACCTTACCACGCCGATTTACCGGGCCACGACAACGTTGCAGATCGATCAGGAAGAAGCCAAGGTCGTGCAGTACGAGCAGGTACAGTCCAACGCGCAGTCATCCTGGAACACCGAGGAATACATGCGCACCCAGCAGGAAGTATTGCGGAGCCGCGCCATTGCCGAGCGGGTGGTAAACGAGTTGAACCTTGTTGAGCATCCGCTGTTCAATGGAAAGCCAAAGGAGTCCGGCCTGTCCAAACTGTTGCCCTGGTCAAAGCGGGGGAATCCTGAGAAGGAGGCGTCAACCGAGACCAGTATTGCCTTGGCCGACAAAGTGCGCGGTATCACGGGAGCGGTGCAGGGCAGTCTGACGGTTGAGCCGGTTGCCAATTCGCGCCTGCTCCGGGTGTCTTTCGACAGTCCGGATGCCAAACTGACTGCACAAGTCGCTAATGCGATCGCCAGTGTTTTCATCAACCACAATCTGGCTCGCCGCATGGATGCAACCGCTTACGCGAAAACCTTTTTGCAGGATCGTTTGCAGCAGGTGCAGGCCAAGCTCGAGGATTCCGAAAAGGCGCTGGTGGCGTTTGCCCGTCAGGAAGAACTGATCAAGACTACCGGCGGCGAAAATGGGGGGGACAGTGTTGACACTCAGGTCTTGCAGGGATTTACCGGCGCACTGACGCAGGCGCAGCAAGAGCGCATCAAGGCGGAAAGTCTCTACAACAGTGTGCAGGGAACTTCGATCGATGCGCTGTCTGAAGTAACTGATAACAAAACCATCCAGGGTTTGAAGGAACGCAAATCCAAGCTTGAGGCCGATTACCAGGAGAACCTGAAGATATACAAGCCGGCTTATCCCAAGATGCAGCAGTTGCAGAGCCAGATCAACGAAACCCAGGATGCGATCAACGCTGAAATACAGAATATCCGCGCTGCCATCAAGACCCGTTACCAGGCTGCATTAGCCCAGGAAGTGGCCTTGAGTTCCAAGGTGCAAGAGAGCAAGCGCGGAATCCTCAGTGAGCAGGACCGCAGCATTCAGTACAACATATTGAAGCGCGAGGTGGAGACCAACCGTCAGCTTTACGAAGGGCTGCTGCAGCGCCTGAAGGAAGTGGGTGTTGCTGGCGGCGTTGGCACCAACAATATTTCGGTGGTGGACAAGGCCGAGGTTCCGGACGGACCTTACAAACCAGACCCGCGACGCAATCTGATGATCGCCATTTTCCTTGGGCTCGCCGGTGGAATTGGCCTGGCTTTCCTGTTCGAGCATCTTGATGACACCATCAAGCAGGCAGAAGACCTGGAGCAGATCCTTGGGCTTCCGGTACTGGGTGTGATCCCGTTCTCGCGGGCTCAGACAGGCGGCAAGCTTTATCATGAAAATTACGATACCCGATCGCACTTCTCCGAGGCGCACCGATCGCTGCGAACCGCGCTGCAATTCTCCACTCCCGAGGGCATGCCAAAGGTGTTGATGGTTACCAGCACCTCGATGGGCGAAGGCAAAAGCACTACGGCGCTTAGTTTGGCCATGCAAGTTGCGCAGGCCGGCAAAAAAGTGCTGATCATCGACAGTGATCTGCGCAAGGCCTCGCTTCACACCAATCTGGAACTGGAGAATCAGACGGGCCTGACCAACTATCTTGCGGGCAGTGCCAAGCCGGTGGATATCACCAGCAATACCGAGGTACCCAATCTCTTCGCGATCACATCCGGGCCGCTGCCACCCAACCCGGCGGAGTTGATTGGCAGCAGCAAGATGGTGTCTCTGTTGTCCCTGGCGTCGGAAAAGTTCGATCACGTCATCGTGGATGGTCCGCCGGTCCTGGGTCTGGCGGATGCTCCGCTTCTCGGCAGCATTGCCGATGCCACTATATTGGTGGTGGAGGTGGGCGGCACACGCCGCGACTTCGCTCGCGGCGCGGTCAAGCGGCTGCGTGGCACCCGAACCCATTTGATTGGCGGCGTGCTCACCAAGATGCGTTCGCGCGGCCATACTTACGATTACTACTACAGTGGTCACTACTATCAGTACGGTGGCAACTCGGAGATGCAGCAGCTGACATGAGCGTCACCGGCAATAGCGAAGCATCGGCTATCGCGGCGCTGGCGCTGGCGTTCCATCGTTCGCCGACGAGATATCCCGAGTTGTTGCGGGGAAGCGCGCCCTTGCCTGCTTCCCTAAACACGCTGCTGCGGCTTGCTGGCGGCACCCCTATAAACGAACTGGATCCGGCGCTGGCTTCAGTGGCCTCGGCAGACCAATTGCGCATGGCCGCGCTGTTTTTCATCGAGCAGGTTCTGTTTCAGCGCGAAGCCAGTCATTACCGAGTGTTGGGGCTTAACCATGATGCCACGGCGGAACAGATAAAGGAGCATCATCGCCTGTTGATGCGGCTGTTTCATCCTGACCGGGAAAGCCAGGCGGATGAGCGCAAGGAGCAGTTTGCCACGCGCGTGAACCTTGCCTACAACGCGCTGCGAGATGCCGGTCAGCGCAGCAATTATGACGCGACGCTGAAGCCGCAGACGGCAAGCCCGAGGCAGGCGCCCCGAAGGCCGTCGGGCATGGTGCGCCGCCGCATGCCGGAGCAGGAGTCATTTTGGACGGTTCGTGTCTACCCGGTACTGATGCGTTATCTGCCGCAATGGGTGCTGGCAGGCACGGCACTGGTTTCATTGATGATTGTCGGCGCGGTCTATCTTTTCAATCCCCCTGTCCATCTACAGAGAACCGGGCCTTCCTATGTGGAAAGCAAAGAAAAAACTTCAGTGCCCGTTTCGGCAAGCAGTTCGGCTGTAGAAGCCGCCAGTGCTGAAGCAAGCAGACTGGATGAAGTGGTTGCCCAGTTCGATCGCAAGCTTGCCGCCAACAGCCACGCGTTTTCTCGATCAGTTCCTGAATCGGGAAAGGCGCAGGTAGTTCAGCCAATAAAAACGCCTGCGATTGTTGCACCGCCCAAGTCGAATCCCGTGCACCCTGTGCCAGCCAAGGCAGACCGGCCGGCACCGGTCAGGCTTGCAAAGAAAGCTTCGGTCATGCCGGTGCAAAAGCCTGTTGCCAAGGCAAAACCGGTTCCTGTGGTTGCCGTACCTGTACCCCGGGTTGAATCCGCAACGCCTGTGGCAATCCAGCCTTCGCCTGCCGTGC
>JAHENE010000080.1 GCA_024643305.1 Thiobacillaceae bacterium
CTGGGTAGTTGACGATCTCCATCGAGGACAGCAGCACCATGTATTCTGCGCCTTCCTGATCGACCGGAATCGAAAGGCCCGAATCTTCTTCCTGATGCTTGAGGACATTCTGGACGGCAGGCCATTTCAGGCCCATGGGTCCGCCCAACTCCACTGTGCGCTTGGTCGCGTTGATGATGCCTTCCGGTGCATGGCCGGAAACCGCCATGCCTTCGCGCAATTTGCGGATCATGTAGGTCAGATCATTGCCGACCGGGCACACCATGCTGCAGCGGCCGCATAGGGTACAACTGTCGTAAACCAGTTCGCTCCAGGATTCCAGTTCCTCGTCGGTGACGGGCTTGGAGAGACCTGCCATCTTCGCCAGACGCCCCAACAGGGTGTACTCCTGCTTGTAGACTCGGCGGAGCGGTTCCAGTTTATGAATTGGCGTGTACTTGGGATCGCTTGTCTCGGTGTAAAACAAACAGGCCTCGGCACAGAGGCCACAATGCACACAGCTGCTGAAGAAGCTGGCGATTGGTGCATCAATCACCTCCTTCAGTGCGTCGATGCCTTTTGTCAGTGACGCTGTCATCTCTAGGCCCCCTTAGACCGATACACCACGCTTGCCGCTGATATCGCCGTTGTACCAGCGCGATGGAATCAGCGTGAAAACGTGGATGAGTTTGGTGAACGGCAGTGCGATCAGCAGCAATTCCACGCAGAGGATGTGCAGCGCCAGCATGGTCGTATAGGGCAGCACCATGTGCTTGACAGCCAAATAACCGGTTAGCACGGGCAGGAAAGTCAACATCCACGCGAAATAATCCCCGGCCGTCGAGAGATAGCGTTTCACCGGTTTGTTGATACGATCCGCCAGCACGACCACCATGGTTGCCAGCGTAACGACGGCCACCGCGTCGATCACTTGTGAAGGCAGGCCCGGCCAGGAAATGCCAATCAGGCTGTTGACCAGCTTGATGTGCGGGGCAAAGAAGAACACCACGACCATCAGGCCGACATGAAAAATATAGCCGCCGATGTAGCTGACCGGTGAGGTTTTGACCATCCCTGGCGGCGGAACCGAGCGGCGCACCACGGTATGCCAGCCGGATGCCCCTGCAACACTTCGGGCCGGGGCGATATCCGGCTTGCGGCCCAGCGTGTAGATTTCAATCAGCCGCCAGAACACGCCAAGCAAAAACAGACCCAGCGCGAGGTTAAGTCCCGTGCCGCGCACCCAGGTCAGGAATTGGATCTCATTCATCTTTTACTTCTCCAGGTCGGAAGTCGTGGTGGTTTCATGCGCGGCCTTGGCTGCGCTCTTCCTGGCACGGTTGGCGAATGAAACCGCCACACCAGCCGCCGCACCCACCGCCGCGGCCGCGCCCACGTACTTGAGCGGGCTGGCTGCTGTCGACAGCGCCTTGTAGAAACCGCCCGCATCCCAGAAATCCGGCTCCGAGCAGCCGATGCAGCCATGACCGGATTCGATCGGGAAGGAAGTGCCGTCATTCCACTTGGTCGTAGCGCAAGCGTTGTAGGTGACGGGGCCCTTGCAGCCCAGTTCGAACAGGCACCAGCCGTTGCGTGCGCCCTCGTCGTCAAAGGTCTTGGCGAACTTGCCCTGATCGTAGAAAGGCCGGCGATAGCAGCGATCGTGGATGGTTTCGCCGTAAAACGCCTTGGGCCGTCCGTGCTTGTCGAGTTCCGGCACCGTTCCGAAGGTCAGGTAATGCGCGATCACGCCGGTAATTACCACAGGAATAGGCGGACAGCCGGAGATGTTGATGATGGGCTTGTCCTTGATGATGTCGGATACCGCCACGGCACCCGTAGGATTCGGGTTGGCCTTGGGGATGCCGCCGAAGGACGCGCAGGTTCCCAGCGCGATGATGGCCGCAGCGCCTTTTGCAGCTTCCTTCAGACTGTCGAGATTGCTGCGTCCGCCAATGCAGGAATATGCCCCATCCAGCCCCGTTGAAACCGAACCATCGATGATCAGGACATATTTGCCGTAGTTTTCCTTCATCGCATTCTGCAGGGCTTCCTCCGCCTGGAAGCCCGCGGCGGCCATCAGGGTCTCCTGATAATCCAGCGAGATCATGTCGAAAATCATGCCTTCGACACTGGGTGCATTGGAACGCGTGATGGATTCGGTACAGCCGGTGCATTCCTGAAAAGGCAGCCAGATCACCGAAGGACGCCGGGCCTTGCCCAAGGCTTCGGCCATGGCTGCGGCTGCGCTGGGAGGAAGAGCCATAAGCGAGGCCAGTGAGGCGCAATACTTTAGAAACGTGCGGCGGGACATGCCCTCCCGCTCCATGTGTTCCAGTAAGGTCTCGCCTTTTTCCATTTTCCGCTCCCTCAAGAAAATTGCTTCAAGCTTGTTCGCAGGTTGCCGTATGCTTTTTCGATATCGGTTTTGTGAGGCTTGACGATCTCGGGTACTGCGGCTACTTCAATCAGTTCCGCTACCATCCTGCCCTCAATATCTCGATGTTCCACTTTCCAGACGCCGGAAATCGCCGTTTCAGTCACAAGCGAGCGGCCCCCGGCATCAATATTTATTGCTACCTCGCCCTTGCCGAGCTTCGCATCCAGCCAAAGCTTGTCTGCCGGTGACAATGGCAGGCTGCGCAGATCAATGCTGTCTCCCACGCCGGTTTCCAGCAATCTGCCCAGCATTTCCACAATTTCGGTCAGGACTGCTTCAGCCTGACCAGTCAGTCCATCGCCTGCGGGCAGAATCTGGATAGGGATCTGGCTAATGGACGACATGCCACTCCTCCAGCAGTGCAGCAATCTGACGACAGGCTTCGGGAATCGCAGATTGCACAGGCGGTGTGGGGGTATCACCCCAATCGAGCTTTTCCGGCTGAATGGCCAGAAGCGCCCGTTTCTCCGGCCAGCTCTCGGTCAGCCGGGCAATTGCCATCAGGTCGGTCAAGCCGACTTCGTGCACACTTGATTTGCGCTGGCCCAGCAGAAAGCTGTCCATGTCCTCGCCTTTGAACAGGCGCAGGGTGCCGGGGGGGGATTTGAGCTGCGCAGCATCGACCACGACGAGGAAATCAGCTTCCTCGATGGGCACGGCCAGCGTAAAGGACAAGGTACCGCCGTCGATCAGGTCTATTCCCTCCCAGGGCAAGTTCATTTTTGACAGCGCATCCAGGACGTGAATACCGACCCCTTCGTCGCTCAAAAGCGTATTGCCGATACCCAAGATGACTGTTTTCATTCTTATTTAATCTAGACTTAAAAGGCCCAATAACAACCCAGTAAAAGACTCGACTAATTTTTTGTAGCAGAGAAAACAGTTTGCACAATTACATGGCGCTAAACTTCAAGCTCAAAAGGAACGGGAGCCCCAATCTCATGACCGGTAAGAACCCATGTGCCTAGCCATCCCCATGCAGATCGAAGGCATCAACGGTTTCGTGGCACGCTGCCAGGCCAAAGGCATATATCGCGATGTCAGCCTGTTCATGATGCAGGACGAACCCCCACAAATAGGCGACTACGTCATGGTGCATGTCGGCTATGCCATTCAGAAAGTCACCGAAGCGGATGCACGTTCGGCATGGGAGCTCTTTGACCAGATATTGGAAGAGACCAGCTGAATGCACGAACTCTCGGTCGCACAAGCTCTGGTTGAGCAATTGGAAAACATAGTGCGCGAGCGTAAGGCTGATGCCGCCACTTCCTTTCGTATACGCATCGGTCCACTGTCCGGCGTAGTGCCCGACCTCCTTGCCAGCGCCTTTCCCCTTGCCGCAGCGGGTAGTGTTGCTGAACATGCCGTGATGGATTTTGTTGAGGCCCCGGTGCGTGTTCGCTGCCAGACCTGCGGCGCGGAAAGCGAAGCGGCAATGAACCGCCTTCTGTGCGGCGCCTGCGGCGACTGGCACACACAACTGGTATCGGGCGATGAATTGATACTGGAAAGCGTGGAACTACAATTACCTGTAACAACACAGTAAATTAACGAGGCTTCAGTATGTGTGATACCTGTGGATGCAACTTGACTCCCGGCAACAGGAAATTTGCTTACAAACCGGTCGAACCGGGTGCGACGACGGTTTCCGTGCTGCAGAACCTGCTCAAAAAGAATGACGATCAGGCTGCACACAATCGAGCACATTTCGACTCCCGTGGCATCCTTACCATCAACCTGATGTCATCGCCCGGCTCAGGCAAAACAGCCTTGCTGGAAGCCACCATCGCCGCGCTAAAAAACGAGTTCAAGATTGCTGTCATCGAAGGCGACCTCGAAACCGAAAACGACGCCGAGCGTATCCGCGCCCAGGGCGTGCCCGCCCACCAGATCGTGACTGGCACTGCCTGCCATCTGGATGCCCATCTGGTGCACGATGCGCTGCACCACATGAATCTAAACGGTGTCGACATCCTGTTCATTGAAAACGTCGGCAACCTGGTCTGCCCGGCTTCCTTTGATCTGGGCCAGCATGTCAATGTAACCCTGCTGTCCGTCACCGAAGGGGACGACAAGCCGGCCAAGTATCCGGTCATGTTCCGCGCAGCCGATGCCGTGCTGCTCAGCAAAACTGACCTGCTGCCGCATCTCGACGACTTCAATCCTGTTCGCGCAACCAGCCATGTCCGTAACCTTGCCAACACCGCACCGGTCATTCAGCTTTCAGCACGCAAGGACATTGGCATGGATGGCTGGTACAACTGGCTACGCGAACAGCTTGCCGCGCAGCGCGCACTGGCAGCAGACGGTGCGACACGGCGCCCGGCCATCCAGCCCGACGGTATACAGTTGCACGCCGTATGAGCCATCCTGCCGACACCGCCAAGGACTGGCTGGAGAAACTTCGTGCCCTGAACTTCGACCAACCCGTGCGCATCATGAACGTGTGCGGCGGGCACGAACGTTCCATCACCCAGGCTGGCCTGCGCGGTGCGCTGCCGAAGAATGTCGAATTGATACCCGGGCCTGGGTGCCCTGTGTGTGTCTGCCCCGAAGAAGACATCTATCAGGCTATCCAACTAGCTTTGCATGAGAAGGTGATCCTGGTGGCGTTTGGCGACATGCTGCGTGTGCCCGTCAACGTCACCAAGAAAGAAGTGAGATCACTTGACGAGGCCAAGGCCGCAGGCGCCGACATTCGCCCGATCGCCAGCCCCTCTGAGGCAAAACAGATTGCGCTCCAAAATCCGGACAAACCCGTGGTGTTCTTTGCCGCCGGATTCGAAACCACCACCGCGCCAGTTGCCGCGATGCTGGCAGAAGGGGTACCGGATAACCTTTATATATTGTTGTCTGGCCGCTTGACCTGGCCGGCCGTGGCCATGTTGCTCGATTCAGGCACGCCCGGGTTCGACGCTTTGGTCGCGCCTGGTCATGTCTCTACTGTGATGGGCCCCGAAGAATGGCAGTTCGTGGTTCAGCAGCACAAGCTGCCCGCCGCCGTTGCCGGTTTCTCGCCGGAATCCCTGCTCGCGGCTTTCTATTCAGTGCTGCGGCAACTGCAAAGCGGCGAACGTTTTCTCGACAACTGCTACCCCGAAGTGGCGCACCCGGGCGGCAACCCAACCGCGCGCCGTCTGCTCGATCAAACGCTCGATGTGGCTGACGCAAACTGGCGCGGAATTGGCATCATCCCAAACTCAGGTTATGCGTTAAAAGCTGACTACGCTGCGCACGATGCGCGCCTGCGCTTCCCCGACTACAACGACAGCGCTCGACGCCGTGCTGGCCAGATGCCGCCAGGATGTGACTGTGCACAAGTCGTGCTGGGCAAAATCTATCCCAACCAGTGCCGCCTGTTCGGTGCTGCTTGCACGCCGCGTCATCCCATCGGCCCGTGCATGGTGTCAGACGAAGGTGCATGCCGGATCTGGTGGGCAAGTGGTGTGCGCGAACGCGCTGAAGCTTCTGTTGAATAAATGCCCAACACCACAGCGCAGGACCTACACAAGGCGCGTCATTTACTGATCACGGGACAGGTACAAGGCGTCGGCTACCGTCCTTTTGTCTACCGCCTGGCGCAGCAACTCAAACTGTACGGATGGGTACGCAACGTCACCGGCAGCGTGGAAATCCACGCCGAGGGCAGCGAAGAGAATCTCGACCGCTTCGCCGACTTACTCATCAACGATGCTCCCGCCATCGCGCGCGCCCAGTTAATGCAGGCTGAGTCTGTCCCATGCGAAAACCACAGCGCTTTTTCCATCCTGCCCAGCCGCGAGGGCGAAGCCCACATCCACGTGCCGCCCGATTTCTTCGCCTGTGAAGATTGCCTGCGTGAAATGCACGACCCCGGCAACCGGCGTTACCACTACCCCTTCATCAACTGCACCCAATGCGGGCCGCGCTACACCCTCATCGAGTCCCTGCCCTACGACCGCCCAAACACCACGATGAAGAGCTTCCTGCTCTGCCCGGACTGCGAGCAGGAATACATCAACCCGCTCGACCGTCGCTTTCATGCCGAGCCGGTTGCCTGCCCTGCTTGTGGACCTCAGTTGATGTTTGTCGAACCGGGCGAGCCGGAAATCGGAGGAAATGAGGCTGCGCTTTCTGCTGCAATCGAATATCTGAAGGACGGTTACACCCTGGCGGTAAAGGGCATCGGCGGCTACCACCTCATGTGCGATGCGAGAAACGACGAGGCCATCGACCGCCTGCGCTTGCGCAAGCCCCGTCCTTTTAAACCGCTGGCGGTGATGTTCCCTGCCGATGGCCTGGCTTTGGGAAAATCCGTAAACCTCGATGAACAAAGCCTGGCTTTGCTGCAATCCCCCCAGCGCCCCATTCTGCTGCTGGCAAAGAAGCATCCAGAATATTTGAGCAAGCAGATTGCACCCGGGCTCGATGAAATAGGCTGCATGCTTCCATACAGCCCCCTGCATTCCTTGTTGCTGGAAAGTTTCGGAGGGCCACTGGTGGCGACTTCGGGCAACATCAGCGGCGAGCCCGTGATCACCAACAATGACGAAGCTCAAAATCGTTTGGACAAAGTTGCAGATGCTTTCCTGCACCACAACCGCCCCATCGCGCGCCCGGCTGACGATTCCGTCTACCGAATCATTGCCGCCAAACCAAGGCCATTGAGGATCGGACGCGGCTTTGCCCCGCTGGAACTCGAACTGCCGGTTGAACTGGCAGAACCCGTGCTGGCTTTAGGCGCGCACACCAAGAACGCCATCGCGCTGGCCTGGAAAAATCGCCTTGTCATCTCGCCGCACATCAGCGACCTGTCCAGCATCAAGAGCCTGGAGACGCTTGTGAATGTGGCAAATGATCTGCAGTCGCTTTATCAGGTGAAAGCATCACGCCTGCTCATCGACCGCCATCCCAACTATGGTTACCGCAACTTCGTACGCGAAAGCGGATTGCCGACATTCCAGGCCTGGCATCATCGCGCCCATGCCTCGGCCCTGGCTTGGGAGTTTAATGAGATCAAGGTCTGGATCGTGTTTGCCTGGGACGGCGTGGGCCTGGGGGAAAACAACGAGCTCTGGGGCGGCGAGGCTTTTACCGGCGGATCCGGCCGCTGGCAGCGTGCGGCAAGCTTTCGTCCCTTTAGCTTGCCCGGCGGTGAGCAAGCAGGGCGTGAGCCATGGCGGTCGGCCGCTGCCCTGTTGTGGGAAACCGGCCACCCTGCCCCATTTGCGCCGGCGCTTTTGCATGACGCCTGGCTAAAGGGCATCAACGCACCGTCCACGCGTGCGGCTGGCCGGCTCTTCGATGCCGCCGCTGCATTGTGCGGTATCTGCACCCACGCCAGTTTCGAAGGCGAAGGCCCGATGAAACTTGAAGCCGCTGCGTTGCAGTACGGTGAAAAAGCGGACCCTATTCCCTTGCCGCTTGAGAAAAATGATGCCGGCTTGCTGGAAACCGACTGGGCACCGCTCCTGCCCATGCTGATGGATCAGGAGCATTCGCCGGCGCATCGAGCATCGTGTTTCCATGCAAGCATGTCCAATGCCTTGCTTGAGCAAGCCAGGCGCTTGCGCGATCAGACAGGCATCAACGATATCGGCCTGACGGGGGGTGTATTCCAGAATCGCCTGCTGACAGAAATGTCTAAGGCCTTGCTGGAGCAAAATGGATTCAGGGTGCATATGCCCCAACGTATACCAGCCAACGATGGCGGGATATGCTTGGGCCAGGTGATGGAATTCCTTTATTCGAACAACAAATAATGAACGACGAACGCATACTTCTCGCCCACGGCAACGGTGGCCGCTACATGCGCGAACTGATCGCAGATATCTTTGCCCGCCACCTCAGCAACCCGGCGCTCGACACCGATGCCGATGCCGTGCACCTGCCCGATCTCACCGGCGACATCATGGTTACCACCGATGGCTTTACCGTACAGCCGCTGGAATTCCCGGGGGGCAATCTCGGTTCACTTGCCGTGCATGGTGTCGTCAACGACCTTGCCGTGGCAGGAGCCGAGCCACGTTATGCCACCCTTTCCGCCATCATCGAAGAAGGCCTGGAGTTGTCCGTTCTGGACAGGCTGATCGCAAGCTTTGCCAAAGCCGCAAAGGAAAACGGCCTGCAGGTTGCCGCAGGCGACACCAAGGTTGTGCGC